>DATJYH010000124.1:0-3503 GCA_035499675.1 Puia sp. | reverse complement strand
ATTCCACCATTGGGTCCAGGTTATATTGTTGAATCCTGGAAAATATTGGCAGCATCCCGGGCATTGGCTGAATATGACAGGCAAACAATCAATGGTGACCTGCAGGTGGTTTTAGCAGCGTCAGGCTTTTTTTCGAAGGGCCAGGCTGAATTCTTTTAAAAATATTGCCTGAAGAGCAGCGATCACTCGTAGATCCACAACAAGATCGGTTTGGGTGATCTATCAATAATGTCGGTGAGTTTGCTCAGGAAGGACCGGTTGACCATGGGACAACCGTAACTGTTGCAAAGTGACTCGGGGTATATCTCGTGATCGGGGACGGGATCAAAACCATGGAGCACGATGCCGCGCTTAAAGGCATTTGAGTTGCTTGAGTCCAGCCCGAAGAGCCGATATGATTTTCCGAATTCGCCGTGGTAAGCGCCCCCCACTTTATACTTACCTACCGAACTGCAGCCGCAGTTGGGTTGGTTGGAGAACCTGGCCTCTTCCAGGAAATGCCTGTTGCAGCTTCCGTGAGCAACCAGTCCCGACAGCTCCACCGAGTCATTTTTAGGGTTGTAGACAAAGAATCTTTTTTTGCCACTGGCAATACGCATATCGATCAGGAAAAGATAGTCGGTCGAGTAACCATTTTCTGCCGCGTACTGTACCGCCCGGGTCCATTCTTCTTTTGTAATAGGTTTTTTCCAATCGGACGAATCGGGTGGAGCGGAGGGGAGTAAAAATTGGTTTTTTGTAACGGGGAAATGGCCGGATTGGCTGTTATCGGGCCGGGTGCAGGGAGCAGCCATTGCTTTCAATCCTGCCAGCAAAACACACAAGCTTACAATCTTCATGGGTGCGGATTCGAAAAAATAGTTAATAAAAAGATGATGACCTGGCGGCTTTGCCGTTTCTGTAGTCAATAACACTACAACATCTCACATCAAAGCATGACACTCCGAAAGGAGATTTGAATTTTTAGAGAAGCAAAACCGGGATAAGGAAATGGAGGAATCCGGAGATCGAAGGCCGGCCCTTTCTGTACAGGAAGGAGCTGCTTCCTGCCGCGGGCAATCTCAAATTCCGGACAGGCAATCGAAACAAAATTTATGCCAGAGATTTTATTTTCCGCCTGTAAAATAAGCGGCCGCATGATGATGACCGGCGCGGACCTGCCGTCTTTTTTTGTAAATTTCGAGCGATGAAGACAAAAAACGAAAGCCTCCGATTTTCCTGGAGAATCATCTATTCCCATGTGATTGCCTATTTTATTGCGGGGTTATTTGCCTACAATTTTATCCACTACAAAGAATTGTATGCTACCAAAGAATTGTCGCTGTTGATGCGTCCTGTTACGACGCCGATTGTGGCGTTGGGGCCGGTATTGCAATTGATTCGTGGAATGATACTGGCGTTGGTATTGTTACCGTTCAGGAAGGTTATTGTCGAAGAAAAGCATGGCTACCTCAAACTGGCCTTATTGATTGTTGGTTTATCCGTGATCTCAACTATCGGTCCCGCCCCCGGATCTTTTGATGGATATATTTATACCATTATACCTGCGGGGTACCAAATGCTCGGGTACATCGAGGCTGCGCTCTACGTTTTCCTGTTTGTATCCATTCTCGCCGGCTCCTACAAGTTGGAAAAAGCCTGGGTAAACACAGTGGCGATTGTACTGCTGATCCTGATAACGCTGGCCGGAATAGCAGGATATGTAAGTTTGCGCAACTGATGTGATAAAGACAGTCGGACCTGGATTCACGCACCAACCCGGTCATAGTGCCTGCAAACAGCACCGACCCATCACTACGCGTCCCCGGTGTTTCTTATTGCATTTCATAAAATTTTAGGCTAGCTTGGGTGTTCAATTACTGTCGCCCTCAACTTATCTCCTTTGAAGACAGGACCAATGAAAAAGCTACCCGCACTGCTTATTTTCGGCGCACTTTTTATCGTTCATCCCCTGTTTTCACAGGCCCCGTCGGTGATGTGGGAACGATGTCTCGGCGGTAATAATGGAGACTATGCCTGGTCCATAGAACCGACTATGGACGGCGGGTTTATTGTGGGGGGGTATACCGAAGGCCTGAGCAACGGGGATGTAGTGGGTTATCACGGCAATGTCAGCGTAGGCGATATCTGGATCACCAAAACCGACAATAACGGTCATATACAGTGGCAAAAGTGTCTCGGCGGCACCTTCTTTGAAACAGGAGCCGTGATTCACCAAACGGCTGATGGCGGATATATTTTGGCCGGAACGGCTGCTTCCCGGGATTGCAGCATTACAGGAAATCACGGGGGTTCGGACTACTGGGTAGTGAAGCTGAATGTAAGCGGAGACATCATGTGGCAGAAACTGTACGGGGGTAGTAAGAACGAGTACGCATACTCACTCTCACTGACTCCGGATGGAGGATATATTGTTGCAGGGGAAACGGAGTCTTCTGATGGAGATATAACGCTGAACCATGGCCAGCGCGATTATTGGGTAATCAAGATCGACGGCGCTGGTAATCTGCTCTGGCAGAAAAGCCTGGGTGGCAGCGGGATGGATGAATCCTATGGCAGCCAGGCAACAGCTGATGGCGGATGTATCGTAGCCGGATATACGCAATCAAACGATGGTGATGTAACAGGCTATCATGGCAACAATGATTACTGGGTGGTTAAGCTGGACAACGGCGGCAATATACAATGGCAAAGAGCACTTGGTGGATCGGATCCGGATGTAGCCTTGTCAGTTCAACTCACGCAGGATGGCGGATATATTGTGGCTGGTTCTGCCGGTTCCAACAATGGCGATGTTTCAGGGAATCATCATGGTCTGCCGGGAGGGCCCGATCTGGATTTCTGGGTAGTGAAGCTAAACAGCGCAGGCGTTCTCCAATGGCAAAAATGTTATGGCGGCAACCTGAACGAGATAGCCTACTTTGTGCAGCCCACCCGGGATGGAGGATACCTGGTCTGCGGTTCATCCGAATCTTCAGACGGCGATCTCACCTGTAACGCCAGCCTCACCGATATGTGGGTGATCAAGATCGATGGCAATGGTAACCTGCTCTGGCAAAAAGAACTCGGGGGAAATTTTTATGATGAAGCCCATTGTGTAAAGGAACTGAGCGATGGAACCAGTATTGTTGCGGGAAGTACCTGTTCCACCAATATCCAGGGTTTTCATGTATCGTCTGGCGCGGGAAGCTGTGCCGATTTCTGGATCGTAAAATTGTCTACCCGCCTGGCCACGCCGCCCAACCCGGTGATCAGCATTGACCCTTCATCTGTCAGTGTATGTTCCGGTTTACCCGCCACACTAACGGCTACTGCGTTGTATGCCGGGCTTAATCCAACCTACCAGTGGACAAAGAATGGCGTTGCCGTGGGTGGAAATAGTCCCAGCTACACTGCATCAGGCCTTGCTGCGGGCGATAATATCACTTGCAAAGTATCCAGCGGGGGAACACCCTGCGAAGCTCCACCTATTCAGGCAACAGCCACCGCGAGTATAAGTATCA
>DATJYH010000123.1:0-16800 GCA_035499675.1 Puia sp. | reverse complement strand
GAGTAGCGAAAGCAGCCGGCGGGAAAGTTTTCTGCAAATGCAGGAGGTCCTAAGCATGGGACTCCATATGTGCATTTATCCCGAAGGCACCCGCAATAAAACCGGCCAGCCGCTAAAATCTTTTCACGATGGTGCCTTCAGGCTGGCGCTGGTCAGCCGAAAAGCCATTATCCCTGCACTGATCTTCAACACAAGGAAGGTCAATCCGCCCTCAAAGGGATTTTTTTTGCTGCCTCACAGAATGTTCCTTCACTTCCTGGAACCCATCCATTCCCTTCCGGACGAAAGTCTGGAATCCCTGAAAAAAAGGACATTTGATACGATGTGGAATTTTTATGTTCAGCATTCGGGGGAGTAAATAGTTAAGAGATGACAGTTAACAGACCGCTGTTCATCATGGTAGTTAATCATCTGCTCGTATTCCACATCCCGCCACGCCCGCCAAATCTACTTCAGGTGAAGCAGGCGGGACAATCGACCCTACTGAAACGTCCTCGCCCTGTTCACCCGAAGGTCCTGCAGAATGCCGGACTTGGGACTCAGTGTTATGTTGAAGGAGCGCCAGGGTCCCACGGGTGTAATGTTGATGGACATCTGCCAGCAATGCAGGTCCCTGGACAAAAAGGTGGTAAGGGATTGTATCTTGAGGTTTTTGACGTCGTAGTAGCTGCTGAATCCCACCTTCCATTTCTCGGTGAGGTTGAAATCACCATTGATGGTGAGGGATGAGTTAAACTGGGTGCTGTACCCGCTGTAGTCGGGTCGCAGTACCGAACTAAAGCTTAAAGAGTAGGACAGGTTCAACGACCAGGCGACGTTGAAATCGGCAAACTCCGCGGGATTGGCCCTGATATATTCCAGCTGCGCCTGTTGTTCCTCCACGGTCATGGGTAGTTGATTTTCCGCCAGCTGTTTTGACTCTTCGGCTTTTTTGGCATCCTTGGGTTTGCTCTTGAAACTGGTGGAAATGGCCACGTTTCCGCCCGTGATCCTTCCCAGTGAAAACTTATGACCGGGATTGTCCCAGGCATATATATTTCGCCGGAACCCAGCCGTATCCGTTACATAGGGATCCAGCGTGGCGCCGCCGGTGATATTGACATTCGTGAAAAGGGTACTCCGGAAATACAGGCTGATCGGGGAAAGTTTGAAAGAGTCGGCGAGATAGTTATAGCTGCCCGTGAAACCAAATCCATCGATGAGTTTAACCTTTTTAGATCCCGTATCGCTGGTATCGGACTTTGATTTGACTTTCATTTCAAGATTGTTGTCTAACCCAAAGGATATACCCCCAAATGTTCCCTGCGAAAAACCACCATAGGGACTCCCTTCAAACACGTTAAAAGTTTGCACATTGCCATAGTAACCCTTTGGACTGACCTGGGTCTGGTAGTAGTATTTTGAATTCAGGTCGGGCGTATAGGTTAGCCCGATGGTAGGTCGCATAACATGCCTAATGCCTAATATGTTACTGTTCTTCCCGAAATTGGTAAAGGTCCCGAATAACGCGGTGCTCAGGTTCAATGAGAACGACACATAGCTGGCCGAATAAAATCCCTTCATATAGCTGCTGTCCACCTTTTGCGCCACGGAATCCCAGGAACGGATAAATTTCTTGGAATACATGCGGTTCTGGAAACTAACGCCCGGGGCTATCTGTAAAGCACCACCGAGAATAGAAGGCAGCGACAGCGTAATGGGAATATTGTGTTGGGCACCCCATTGGAACGTGTCAATCATTTGATGAAAGCTGAACAGGGAGTCATAAAAGCTGGATTGCCCGGTGATGGTGCTGTTCAGTCCTACCCCTAGTTTTTGATACCATTTTGGCGTTCCCACAAAATCCTTGTCCTGGAAGGGATAAAAAGTAGTGGCTGTAAACCCGATATTCGGCAGGTTTACATTGATCAGGCGGGTTTGGTTGTTCTGGTTGTGGCTGCCGCTGATGGTCAGGTTGAGTTTGCCATTCCAGGTTTTTGAATAGGCGATGGAAGAACTCAGCTGGTTGGAAAAATTCAGCGCCGGGTTGTTCAGGATGTATTTGTTGTATTGCGTGGAGGCAAGGTTTACATTAGCGGAAAAGCTTTGCCCCGGTCTTGCCTTGCTGTCCACCGTATGGCTCCAGGAAAAACTGTAGGTCTTTGTGTCTTCATAGTTCACCTGGCCGCTGTTGCTGAGAATACGGGTATCCTGCAAGGCAAGATTGACCCTGCCGCTGAACCGGTATCGCACTTTGTACTCCGGTGTGATAAACAGGTTCCAGCCCCCGTAGGAATAGAGGTTCACGCGGGTGGTAATATCAAAATTGTCGCTGAGCACTTTATAATATCCCAGTCCTTCCAATCCAAGACCAAACTGTGGGCTGGCATTAAAGGCTGGCGGAAGGAGGCCTGAATGACGTCCCTGACTGATCGGGAAAAAACCAAAGGGCAGGTAAATGGGAATCGGCACGCCTTCGAATTCCGGGTGAATGGGACCGGAGATGGCCATCTTTTGATTGATCAGTTTTAGTTTATTGGTTCGAAACGCAAAATGCGGTGTATCGAGATTACAGGTGGTAAAGCGGCCGCGGTAAGCATAGTACTCCGTTGGCGAAATCTTTTTCATCTTCTCCCCCAACACAAACATTTCACCGCTTTGCGTAAACGTATTACGCGTAATGCCCTTCTGGGTTTTGAGGCTGTATACAATGGAGTCGGATTCCATGGTGCTTTCCTTATCTACCATCTTGGGCTTGCCGATGATCTTGCCGGCTGTATCCGTTGTGAAGGTGGCAACCACTATCTGCTTTGGCTGATCGAACTGGATGGTATATGCGTCCAGCGTCATGCCTTTGTACTTGATGTTGGCTTTGTCGTAGAGTGTAATGGTCTTACCCGGTACATTCAGCACCACGGAGTCGGACGCGCTATAGTCAACCGGGGCATCAAGGCTGTCCTTGGAAGTCTTAAACCTCAACGTATCTTTTTGAACTTGAGAAGTATCCTTTAGCAGGGAATCTTTCAAACTGGTATCTCTTGCAACAGCATCCCGGTTAACAGTATCTTTTATACCGGCTGTTGCAGGCCGGCCGGTGTCAGGAGAAGCAGTTAAGATTTTGTAAAAACGTATGGAATTTCCATACTTCGAAGGGCTACTGAACGTTACAGCAAATATTAACACCGCTAAAATAAACGCCAGAAAGTATTTTGAGTTAATTTTGCGTCCGTTATTCATACATTGAGATATTACAAAAATAGGGTTTTAGCACTTTAAGAATTTGTGAAGATTGAACGCCAACCGATTAAAATGAAAAAAGTATGATGAGAAAGATGTTTGGGGTCCTCATATTGTACGGCATTATCTATACGATAACATCTTTTAACAAATACCCCGATTTTCAAAAGACTCCAAAACTCCGGACCATCATTGTAGATCCCGGACATGGCGGCATTGACCCGGGTGCCAAAGGGCTTATTTCCCATGAGGCTGATGTGGCCCTGGAGATATCGCTGAAACTGGGCACGGCCATACAAAAAGAGTTCCCCGATATAAAAGTGATTTATACCCGCACCACGGATGTGCTTGCCGGTAATTTAGACGATATACACCAGTCCCTGCGCTACCGCGCAGACCTGGCCAATAAATCAAAGGGAGATCTTTTCATCAGCATTCACTGCAATGCCAATGGGCATCCGGCCGGCGGTTATTATGCCAAAAAAGTCATTGGCCACAAAAGCGTATACAAGTATGTGGGGAAAGGAAGTCACAAGAAAAAGAAGCTGGTGAAGGTTCCATTGTATGAATCCTACTGGGTGAAAAATACCCGTGTAGGCACGGAAACCTATATATGGGCGGCCGACCGGAGCGGGTTTAAAGGAGGTTCTATTTCCGACAAAAATGACGAAGAAAGTGGTGAGGGAGAAAATGTGGAAGACAGCACAAACGTGCTTGACCTGAATACCCCGGAGGCGAAGATTCGTGCCCAGCTGTATGAAAAAAAGTATTTCGACAACAGTTTCCTGCTGGCTTCATTGGTGGAAGATGAATTCAGCAAGGCCGGCAGGCAAAGCGGGGGTGTGATGCAGCGGAATAATAAAGGTATTTGGGTACTCCAGGCAACAGGCATGCCCAGCATCCTGGTCGAGACGGGGTTCATCACCAATAAAGAAGAGGAAGAATACCTCAACAGCGACACGGGGCAGGATGAAATCGTACAGAATATCATTTCAGCTTTAAGACGCTATAAGGAAAATCTTGAGAGTAATCGCACCGGCTCCACAGGCTCTGCATCCCGGTAATGGCTGTAAAATCAACGGCGTTGCATAGTTGTCGGCGCAGTCAACAAATTGCCTGATCCTGCCTCCGTTCTTTTGAGTAGTCAGCTTTTTCCTGTAGGTTTGTTGCACAAACGGTTCGCCGTTCCGATGGGGGTTCCTCACCGTTCCGCCTATCGCCTGCTAAATGATCACTGAATGAAAATCTCTAACGAAACAAAGATAGGTGCGCTAACCGCCGTCTCCATCACCCTGCTGATCCTGGGTTTTAATTTCCTGAAAGGAAAGAACCTCCTTGAACATTCCAAAAAAATCTATGCTGTGTTCGGGAATGTAGAGGGCGTGGACGTGTCGAATGCTGTAAGGATCAATGGCCTCCAGGTTGGAACGGTGTATGGGATCAACGAAACGGACAAGGATCTGCGGGGAATTGTGGTTACCATCAACCTCAAAAAGGATGTGAATATTCCCCGGAATTCGGTGGCGGTCATCAGTTCAGGGCTGATCAGCCCATCCTCTATCGTCATCAGCAAAGGCGATTCCAAAGACTATCTGGGCAACGGGGATACGATACTCACACAGGACAAACTCAACCTTGTTTCCCAGGTCGAAAAAAATATAGACCCGATCGTGGCCAGGCTGAACGGCACATTGGAGTCCATGGATTCACTGGTGGAAATAGTCGGTTCCATGTTCGACCCCAGGATGAAAAATAATTTTTCCTCTATCATCGCACACCTGGCAGTTTCTTCGGCTTCTTTGCAGGAATTGCTTAACAGCCAGACCGGTGCCCTGGCCCGCTCGCTGAGCAATGTAGACAGCTTTACCAGCAACCTGGCGAAAAACAACGCACAGATCAATGGTACACTGTCCAACCTGCAAAAAACCACTGATAAGCTGGCCAGCGCCAAAATAACGGAAACCGTGGAGTCCATTCAATCCACCATGAATGAACTGAAGACCACCATCGCCAAAATGAACAGCGGTAATGGCTCCCTGGGCATGTTGCTGAACGATAAAAAGCTCTACCAAAACCTCGAAAGCACTACCCGCAGCCTCAACATCCTGCTGGATGATGTGCGGCTGCATCCAAAAAGATATGTCAACGTTTCGGTTTTCGGCCACAAGGATAAAAGCGGGCCACTGAACGCGCCGTTGAGCGACTCTGCTTCAAAATCCGGCAATAAGTAAGATGAAGCAGGTAATTCTCCCGTTGTGGTTATTTATTAGTTTCCTGTTCTGCGCCGATGTCATGGCGCAGGTGGCAGTCCCCTTTACATCAAAGAAAAACGACAGCGTCCGCGTCGTCTATATCTGGCATTCAGATACCCTGCGGCAGGAAAGGAAAGACAGTTCTTCCATCCAGTCCCTTTTTGGCCATGTAAAACTGCAACAGGGAAGGACCATTTTCTACTGCGACAGTGTGTCCATCAACCAGAGCACTAATATTGTGGAAGCCTTCGGCAACGTACACATTAACGATGCCGATACCACGAACATCTATTCCCAGTACATGCAGTATTTCGTGGACAAAAAACTGATCATCTTCAAAAAGCAGGTAACCCTCACCGATGGAAAAGGAGTGTTGACCACGGAGGAATTGCAGTACGATATGAACCTGCGCATCGGCAACTATACCAGTGGCGGAAAGGTAGTGAATGAGTCTACGACCATTACCAGCAAAGACGGGACCTATTATGCCGAAACGAAGGACGTTTATTTCAAGAGAAACGTAGTGCTGAAGGACCCCGCTTATGACCTGTATGCGGACTCGCTGCTGTACAATACCGATCGGAAGATCGCCACCTTTATCACCGAAACATTTATACGCGACAGCAGTGGGCGGACCATCCGGACCCGCGAAGGATACTATGACCTGGCCCATCACAGTGCCCAGTTTGGCAAAAGACCGACAATCACAGACAGATCGCAGACCATCATCGGGGATGATGTACAATTCGATGACAGTACCGGCATCAGCGTTGCCAGGGGAAATGCGGTATTCAGGGATACGGCGCAGGGCCTCTCGGTCATCGCCAACCTCATGATCGCCGATAAGAAAACGAATACCCTGCTGGCGACGCAAAAACCGCTGATGATCCTGAAGGGAGAGGGGGACATGGATTCCATTTATGTAACAGCCGATACGCTGTTTTCCGGCAATATACCCGATTCCATCCTGGCAAAGGGCGATACACTGGGAACCAACGGTGCGCCACGCATCCGCAGTCGCAACGACAGCAGTACCCGCTACCTGCAGGGCTTTCACCATGTACGCATTTATTCCGACTCCCTGCAAGGGGTTGCAGACAGCCTTTATTATTCCGGCATAGATTCTGTATTCCAGTTGTTCACCAACCCGGTTTTATGGGCCAGCGGGAAACAGATCACGGGCGATACCATCTATCTCTATACAAAAAACAAGAAACCGGACCGGCTCTATGTTTTTGAAAACGGGCTGGTGGTCGACAGCACAGGGCCTAATATGTACGACCAGATCAAAGGCAATACGCTGAATGGCTATTTTAAGAATGGGGAGATTGATTACATGCGCGCCAAGGGGAGCGCAGAAGCAGTGTACTATGTCAAAGATGACAGCATGGCGCTGGTTGGTGTGAACAAGGTGACCCAGGCGGATGCCATTGATATGATCTTTGTCAGCAAAGAGTTGAACAAGGTGGTGCTGCGCAATGATGCGCAGGGCACCATGTATCCCATCAGGAAGGTAGCCATCGACGATATGCGTCTCCGTAATTTTAAATGGCTCGACGACAGGAGACCCAAAACCAAATTTGAGCTGTTCCAATAAGCTTGGGGACATCCGCCCCGCCGAAGATTAAGAAAACTCTAACAATCTTTGATCAAATATCCCGGTCTCAATTTCCGTTCCCCCGCAATAAACTTCTTTGTTATGAGGAAAATCCGGATCATCCTGGTTTTTACCATCCTCACGGTGGCATACAGCCGCCTCGAGGCGCAGGACTATAAACTGGGAATAGGCCTTCGGCTCAGCACCCCTTCTCCCACCATCAGCAGCTCGGTATCGGTCAAATACTTCCTGAATGAACGCGGGGCCGTGGAAGGACTCGTTTCTTTCGGGACCCGGTTTGGCATCGGCGGGCTTTATGAAATGCACCAGCTCGTTGGCGCAACACCCAACCTCAACTGGTTCTGGGGCGTAGGTGCCTATGTTGGATTTCAGAACAGCCTCGTATATACGGGACCGATGGGTATTGCCGGGATAGACTATAAATTTACCAATGCGCCTGTGAATCTATCTTTAGACTGGAAGCCGGAACTCGATATCTCACCCGCCATCAACTTTGTTCCCGATGCTTTTGCGCTGTCGGCGAGATTCACGTTGAAGTAATTGGTATCTGACGGCGTCGGGCACCAGACGGCTTCAAACCGTCAGATGCTTTTGGCAACAGCATGAAAGAAAAAATAGGAGATGGCAATGGCCGCAATAATGCCGGCCAGGTCGGCGGCCAGTGCTGCCGGAACGGCATAGCGGGTTTTTTTGATGTTGACCGAGCCAAAATAGAGTGCAACTACATAAAAAGTGGTTTCCGTAGTACCCTGGAACACACAGGACAACAATCCCGGGAACGAGTCAGGGCCGTAGCGTTTCATGGTATCGCTCATCATGGCCCGCGAGCCGCTGCCACTCAGGGGCTTCATCAGGGCAGTAGGGAGGGCCCGCACAAAGTCTGTATTCAGTCCCAACGAACCAAAGAACCAGCTGAGCCCGTCAATCAGGTAGTCGAATACACCACAATTTCTCAACACGCTGATGGCCACCAGCATGGCGACGAGATAGGGAATGATCTTCACGGCAATGTCAAAACCCGTTTTCGCACCTTCAATAAATGCATCGTACACATTGATCCTTTTGATGATGGCGCCCGTTATAAAGGCGATAAAAAGCAAAAAGATCATGCCATTGCTCAATATTTTCGAAAAAGTTTCGATCCCTCCCCGATGCATCCGCAGGTACACAATCATCAACGTTATGAGGAGGGTGATGCCACCGATGACACCCATGATCACCGGGCTGAAGAGGTTGATCCGTTGTTTGATGGACACCACGGTAAGCCCAACCACGGTGGCGGCAAAGGTGGCCACCATGCAGGGAATAAATACAGCAGTGGGGTCAGCCGATTTGAGAATGGCGCGCTGGGCAATAATGCTCACTGGGATCAGCGTCATACCGGAAGCATTCAGCACCATGAACATGATCTGTGCATTGCTGGCCACCTCCTTGTCCTTATTCAGGTCCTGCAGGCTCTGCATCGCCTTGAGCCCGAAAGGAGTAGCCGCATTGTCGAGTCCCAGGAAATTGGCGGAAAAACTCATCATCATATGACCCAGTGCCGGATGATTTTTCGGAAGTTCAGGAAATAACCTGTTGAAAAAGGGACCGACGATCTTTGAGAGAAACCGAACGGCACCGGCACGCTCTCCCACATTCATAAATCCCAGGAACAGCGACATCACCCCAATGAGTCCGATAGAAATCTGCACGCTGGTACCCGCGGCATCAAACACCCCGTCGATGATGGTCTTGAAGATTTCGGTATCGCCAAAAACAAGCAGTTTTACCAGGGCGATGATAAACGCAACCAGGAAAAAAGCAATCCAGATGATGTTGAGTGCCATTAATTTTTGTTTGTTGTCACCACGCGTTGAAAATAAGGTAAAATAATTTCTTTACCATATCCCCGTACAGAACGGGGAAAACATGTATTTTCTTATTTCGGATTTAGGATTCCTCATTTTACCTTTGCGGCTCAAAAAATTAACGTGCATGGCATTACAAGCGGGTATTGTAGGGTTACCGAATGTGGGGAAATCAACCTTGTTCAACGCGGTCAGCAACAGCGCCAAGGCGCAGGCCAGCAATTATCGTTTCTGCACCATTGAGCCCAATGTGGGATTGGTCAATGTTCCGGACGAGCGGCTGGACAAACTCGCTTCGCTGGTACACCCCGAACGCATTGTGCCTACACAGATCGAAATCGTGGACATTGCCGGGCTGGTAAAAGGCGCCAGCAAGGGTGAAGGGCTAGGCAATAAATTCCTGGCCAATATCCGCGAAGTGGATGCCATTGTGCATGTGATCCGCTGTTTTGAAGACGACAACATCCTGCGTGATGAGGGGCCCGTGAACCCTGTCAGCGACAAAGAGATCATCGACACCGAACTTCAGCTAAAAGACCTGGAGAGCGTAGAAAAAAAATTGCAGCGCACGGAAAAGCTCATCCGCACCGGTGATGTAAAGATCAAGGCGGAATATGAAGTGTTGAAACAATGCAGGGAACAGCTTGAAAAAGGCAAAAACATCCGGGAAATGGACCTGGGTCCCGAACAAAAAACGGCGATTGCCGATCTTTTTCTCCTCACGGACAAGCCTGTTCTCTATGTCGCCAATGTGGATGAGGCATCCATGCAAACAGGCAATACTTATTCTGAAATATTAAAAGCGGCGGTGGCCAAAGAAAATGCGCAGGTCATCGTAATGAACAACTCCATCGAGGCGCAGATCGCGGAAATGGAAGATCCGGCCGACCGTGCGTTGTTTATGGAAGAATACAAAATGACTGAACCTGCCCTGAACAAACTTATCCGCTCGTCCTACCAATTGCTGAACCTGCTGACCTATTTTACGGCAGGCGTGCAGGAAGTAAGGGCCTGGACCATCCACGCGGGTTGGAAGGCGCCTCAGGCCGCCAGCGTCATCCATACAGATTTTGAAAAAGGATTTATCAAGGCCGAAGTAATCGCTTACAACGACTATATCCAGTATGGATCCGAAGCCGCCTGCCGCGAAAACGGCAAACTCCGGATCGAAGGAAAGGAATATGTTGTAAAGGACGGAGATGTCATGCACTTCCGGTTTAATGTATAACAGCCCGACCCGCGACAGCAACAACTTATTCAACAGGCACAAAACAAAAAACCTCCATAAGGAGGTTTTTTGCATTTGTAAAGGCGATGAGATCAAAATACATTGAAACCAAAACTGGCGTAATACAATCCACCGATGGCGGGGTTACCAAACTGTGATACATAATATTTATTGGTCAGGTTGGTGGCCCCGATCTTGATCATGGAGCGGATGGGGAGCAACTTGTAGCTCACAGATGCATCAAAAGTACCATAAGCGCTTACATTACCCTGTTTGAAATCGCTCTGGGTATAGTAGGAGTCCTGCCACCTGTAGATGATGTTAAAGCCAAATTTTTTCTTCGGACCAAAACCCTTGTTCAGCAAAGACAATGTAAACCTGTATTGCGGCGTATTCCAGTAGGTCACAAAAGTGGAATCGGGATTGTGAATGTTGTCGGACGACACACTGCCCGAGAGTTCAAAATTATTGGGAAGCAGGTAATCGACGCTGATGCCAAAGCCATATGTGCTCACCTTATTGGTGCTGTTGACGGAAACAGAATAACCCTGATAGGTGCTGGGATCATTCGGGTTGATGGGTGTTCCCATTGTTTTCGCCTGCACCACGCTCACACGTCCGATGAAATTCATATAATCAGAATAGTAACCATACGCGTCCACAAGGATGGTCTTATTGAACAGTCCCTTATAACCCAGCTCATACGCATTCACCGACTCAGGTTTGTAGGTCCCGAAGTTTTGTGGCTGGAAAGTGGTGGCATTGTACACCGGGTTGTTCTCAAAGTTGTAGAAGGTCCTGAGCTGTGGCAACCCGCCGATCAGGATGCCTGCACCGGTATTCAGGTTGATCCACTGGTTCTGGTTGGTGGGGAAACGATAGGCGTTCTGGTAAGATGCACGAATGTTCTGATCCTTCGCCACGGTAAATACAGCCGACACACGCGGCGTGAACTTGCCGTCAAAATTCTGGTTCTTATCATATCGGCCGGAAGCGGTCAGTTTGAGTTTGTCGTCCAGGAATCTTTTGGATATCTGCACATAAGCGCCGTATTCGTTGGTGTTAATGGGACCGGTGCTGTCAGCAAAAAGCGTTCCCTCTGAATTGAGCCGGTACATACGCCAGCTGGCGCCCACAATTACTTCTGCAAACTTGACCACATCGGTCAGGTTATATTGTCCCTCCAGGTGATAAAGGCTGGTCCGGTCCAGGAACAATCCACCCTTCGGGATCGGCATCGAACGAACCGAATCAAAGATCTGGTTGAATTGAGCAGATCCGGGAGCCGGGCGACCCTGGTCGGCATAGGCTCTTGCTGCATTGTATGCCTGCGTCTGTGAAGCACCTCCGGATATCGCCTGCACATAGGCGCCCACAAACTCGGGGTACCAGAGGGTGCTGGACTTCCAGGCTTCGTTGAACAACTGCGTGGTTACGGTGGCGTTATATGCCTGGCCTGAGTTCTCCTGTGTGGTATAGGCCTTGAAGAACCATTTATCACTCTTGATCTCCAGTTTATACTGGCCCATCTTGAAATCCTTCAGCGAGTAGCGGTCGCTTCCGGTATATACTGTGTTTCCTGTTCCGTAATTCCCGGTCAAAGAAGCTTCTGTCTTATCGTTCAATTTAAAATAAAGCCCTGCATTCACCTTGATGCTCTTGACCGTGTTATCGATCACCTGGTATTCCTGGTAACCGGTCCTTGATACATTTTGATTGGGAATGATCCCGGCCTGCTGCCCAAGATAAAAAGGAGCTGTATTCGGGTTGGTGGCCAGGAAGGTATTGATCTGGGCCTGGCTGGGTGGAATACCGCCGGACTGCGCTTCATAAGCGGCTACATATTGCTCTGTGGCGAAGCCCAGCACCTGGTTGGATACGCCCAACATATTTGCCGAGGTTTCATCACCATATACGTTTACACCATTGTAGTTGGGATCGGTGGTCCTTGTACCGGGAATGACGTGGCTGCCGGAACCGGCGCCCACGCCGGTATAGTCTGTAGTATCGTTGGCTACCCAGTCCTTTGCCTGGATAAACTGACCCGCAATTTTAAAGGCAAACTTATCACTCACTTTTACGCCCCAGCGCAAACTATAATCCTGGTAGGGCGAAGATGATATCGGATCATTTTTCCCCAAATGCATGATGCCACCTTTCACTTCTGCACTCACGCCCTGGTATTTGAAGGGATCCTTGCTGCTGATCAGGAGGGTGCCGTTCATACCGCCGGAACCGTACAAAGCCGAAGAAGCACCGGGCAGCATTTCCATATTGTCAACATCCAGGTTGGTAACACCCACAATCGAGCCCACGGAAAAATTCAACCCGGGTGCCTGGTTGTCCATACCATCCATGAACTGGTTGAAGCGTGGGTTGCCACTTGCGTTAAATCCCCGGGTGGTGTAAGAGGCAAAAATGAGCGAGGAATTGGTTACATCTACTCCCTTCAGGTTGCGGATTGCATCATAATAAGAAGGCGCAGGGATATTCGTGAGTTGGGAAGCATTTATTCTTTCGATGGTTACCGGCGATTCCAGTATGCGTTCCGGTACGCGGCTGGCCGATACAACCACTTCCGTACCCAGGCTGGAACCGGTTTTGAATTCCACGGTAACCGGAACAGATGCATCGGTAACCTGGACTTCCTGTGTTTCATACCCAATGGAAGAAACAATCAGTGTAAACGGAGGCTTTTGCGTAGTGCTGAGTTTGAAATTTCCATGCCCATCGGTATAAGTTCCGATGCCGGCTCCCTTGATGATCACCGAGGCAGAAGGAACGGCAGTTTTGGTGCCGGCCTCATGTACCTGGCCGGTGATGGTTATGGTTTGAGCAAATAAAAAAGAAGTTGAAAAAATCAGGGCACAAAGGGCAACAGCAGTTTTTCGCAGATGATTTCTCATAGCGCAAGTTTTCGTTAAGTAATGGGGGCAAAATACATACTTGTTACGGGTATCCAAAAAAATTATTTTTAGCGCCAGGGCCCTATATTGTTGATATTTCGTGTATTGAGCCCGGTCAACTTGTCAAAACAGATGGGTAATTTCGCAACATGAAAACACTTCAGTTTCCCAGGCAAACCGGCTTTTACCGCGGTAAAGTCCGTGATGTCTATACCATAGACGACGAATGGCTGGTAATGATCGCATCGGACCGCATTTCTGCCTTCGACGTTATACTTCCCCGGCCGATTCCTTATAAAGGACAAGTACTGAATCAAATCGCTGCATATATGTTGCGGGCCACGAGAGATATTTGCCCCAACTGGGTGCTGGATGTGCCCGCCCCGCACGTTACCATCGGTAAAAAATGTGTCCCGTTTAGAGTGGAGATGGTCGTTAGAGGAAACCTGGCGGGACATGCCTGGCGTACCTATCACAGCGGAAAAAGAAACCTTTGCGGTGTAACCTTGCCGGAAGGACTAAGGGAAAACGATTACTTCCCCGCTCCCATTATTACTCCGTCCACAAAGGCAGAGGTGGGACACGATGAGGACATATCCAGGGACGAAATCATACGTCGCGGTATTGTGTCAGAAAAAGACTGGGAGGTCCTCGCCCGATACGCCCTCGCGCTTTTCCAAAAAGGACGTGAAATCGCTTCCAAACGCGGATTGATCCTGGTAGATACCAAATATGAGTTTGGAAAGATCGGTGATACCATTTACCTGATGGATGAAGTGCACACGCCCGATTCCTCACGCTATTTTTATGCGGATGGTTATGAAGAACGCCAGGCAAAAGGCGAAAAACAAAAACAACTGAGTAAGGAGTTCGTACGGGAATGGCTGATCGAAAATCACTTCATGGGCAAGCCGGGTGAAGTGGTGCCGGAGATGAACGACGAATGGGTGGCTACCATTTCCAACCGGTACATCGAGCTGTATGAAAAAATCATCGGGGAAAAATTTCATCCCCAGCCCCTGAGTGATGAGGAAACCTATCAGCGGGTCCTGTTTTCGCTGGGCAACCTGGCAGACCTGCAGGAAGCCTGATGATCAGGCAAACTACGGTATTCGTTTACCCACCCTCTTTTCGCCTGTCGCGAAGTGAAGGCCGGAGTCGTTGTTTTGATTTGTTGAAAATATTTCGCCCTTTGTCAACCCCGCTTCGCAATTCCTTTTGCCGGTCGGCCGGCAGGTGGATAAACTCATGGCAGGCTTCACTGCAACAGGATTCATATTTTTCCGCGCAGGCCGCACATTGTATAAAAAGCAGGTGGCAGGCTTCATTGCGGCAATTAACATGCGTATCGCAGGGTTTGCCACATTGATGACAGGTTGAGATAATGTCCGCCCCTACCCTTTCGCCCAAACGGTTATCAAAAACAAAGTTTTTTCCCAAAAATTTGTTTTCCAGTCCCTGTTCTTTTACCGTGTGCGCGTAATGGATAATACCGCCCTCCAGGTGAAATACATTTTTGAACCCCTGGTGCAACAGGTAAGCGCTGGCCTTCTCACAACGGATGCCTCCTGTACAATACATGATGATCGGGCTGTCCTTTTTGTCCCGCCACATCCCGGCCGACATTGGCAATTGCTCCCGGAACGTGTCCGATGGCACTTCCAGGGCATTCACAAAATGCCCCACTTCGTATTCGTAATGATTGCGCATGTCCACCACGATGGTGGCGGGATCCTCCGTAAGCCTGTTAAAAGTCTCCGCATCTACATACTTCCCCTTTTTGCTCATATCAAAGGAAGGATCATCGATGCCATCGGCTACGATCTTGTCGCGCACTTTAACTTTCAGCACCCAGAATGACTTGCCATCATCATCCACGGCAATGTTCAACCGAATTCCCTGCAAGGGCCCGATGGAATAAATGTATGCCCGGAATTCTTCGAAAAGTGACGCAGGTACGCTCACCTGTGCGTTGATGCCTTCATGGGCCACATAGATCCGTCCAAAAACCTTGAGACGAACCAATGATTTGAACAACTCATCGCGGAATTGCCGGGGATCTGTAATAGGGAAATACTTGTAAAATGAAACCGTGGTACGGGGCTCCGCTTCACGGTACAACTGTTCCTTTAGCTCCTTATTGGAGACTCGATTGTGTAATGCTGCCATTTTTTTGAAATTTGAAAGGGATGGGAGCAGATATGGATCTGCCGGCCAATGCCCCGGACACTCGCAGGGTGAACCAAATTCCGAAACGCCGCAAAGATAATGTATTCCGGCCAGTCCAGAAACTGTGATGGCTGCTGAATCAGTTCATTTTCACCTGTGCATTTCCCGAGCTGATGGCACCTCCCAGCAATCCACCCAATCCGATGCGTACGCCCACCTGCCCGGTTTTACCATTGAGATAGGATCCCACTACATCAACCCGGATCAATTTGAGAATGTTTTCCAGGCCGCCAAATATCTCCACATAGTTATTGGCCTGGTTTACATAAAATGCATTCGATCCTGCCACCAGGTACCAGTTGAGGGTCCTGAACAAGGGGATCTTATTGGTAAGCATACCGTTAAAATGATGCTCGATATGACCCACCGCATAGAAGGAGGCCGTTGTACTGTTGGCATAATAGGGAGCAATCTGGAAACTGTTGAGATACTGGCTGGCAAATATGATCTGGTTGCCGTTGAAATGTTGATAGTCCTGTATGAACACGAGCTTATTGTTCAAAAAACCGCCGATGCTGAAACTATACTTTAACAGCCCGCGCAGTTTAAAGTTGACATCATCCCAAACAGAAAACTTCCATTTGTCAAAATTGACATCGCTGCCAAGGATGTTTTGAAGACCCTTCTGATACGACAAAGAAAGTGTTGGATACTTTGAACCGATGGCCATCTTATAATGCGGGAACTCAATGTATTTCTGCCCCGGCTTGAATTGCAGCTCAACGCCGGCAATCACTGCCTGGTGGCGCACAAACTGGCTGTCAATTTTCTCGTAAGGATAATTTGGCGTGAAAGCTTTGTTCATATCGCCAAAAAAAGAAAAATCGCTGGTACTATTGATCGGGATCCGGTCCTCGTAAAGCACACTGGCCCTCAGACGAAGCCCATTGTCAAACTGGTTGCCATAGGCCAGCTCGGTAAAATAATTCTCATCGATTTTCATGTAATTTTCGCGCACGAACAGGGTATAAATGCTGTTCATCAGGGGTGAGATGGGATTCTCCGGGTTGAACTGGCTCACGCGTTTGCCGCCGGACAGAGTCCAGGTTGAACGGTTACTCGATCCACCCATGTCATCCCAGGAAAAATTTCGTTTTGTGAGCGCGAGCGTACCCCAGATGTTCAGATGTGTGTTGCTGAAACCGTAGCGCACATGCGGCGTAAAGCTCAATCGCTGATGCGCCTCGGGGAAATACTTGTTCAGCGTGGCTTCCACGTTTACTGCCACTCCTTCCACGGTGTTGTATTCAAGACCCTGCAACAGCGGTTGCCAACTGTAGGAAAAGGGATGTTTGGGATCGTAGTTGCTGCGCGTAAACCCACCCCAGAGTATATTCCCGACCGTGATGCGACCCTGGCGTTTCCGCAGGGAATCGATGACACGCCGTGAATAGGAGGAATCTTTCTGGCTCTGAAAAAGGCTGTCCTTTATATGATAGTCTTTGAACTCTTCAGGTTCCAGCGGAACCGGCCTGATGGAATCCCAGTAGGCCTTTGTCTT
>DATJYH010000122.1:0-3569 GCA_035499675.1 Puia sp. | reverse complement strand
GATCTGTTGAAAGAAAGGGTATGGATCATGACCGACATGTCCAGGTTCAGGATCCTGGCAGCTTCCTCGTTATCGGGCTCACACAGGAGGTGCGCAACTGAAAAACTGAACAGTTTATTTTTTGTTTCCAATTCAATGACGATGTCGCTGTTATAAATTTCTATTTCCGGCAGGCTGAATGTATTTCGCTTTTTGGTGTTTGCTGAGGGGCGAAAAATGGCAGTATTCGTATAGCCTGTTGAATCCGTGTACAGGTAGGCCGCGGCGCTGTCAATATACAGTTTGTTGATGGCTGTTTTTCCGCCGATCAGGCGAAACAGCGAAAGACTTACATATACCTCCCGGGCCTGGAACAGGGTATGATGGTGTTGCCGCCAGAGGCTGTCGCGCACCTGGATGTTGGAGACCCTGACCGACAGGTTGGGAAAAGAATGAAAAAAAGCAATGTGGAGATCGTCAAAATGCAGTTCACCACGGATATGATTGTTGATTTCCGTCTTTACACGATCCAGGATGGATGCCCTGTTGGCGGATACATAGATCCATGCGGCCAGGGCCACCACAAACAACAACAGGAGCAGGCCTGCAGCCACACGAAGCGTGTATCGTAGCAGTTTCTTCAATGCTGTATACAAAATGGGGATACCATGCAGAGCTATACTATATAGGCCGGCAGGGTCATCGGGTGGTCGGCAAATACATCGGGTCTATAAATGTAACAAAACAAAATGGAAGAACGCTAAATGAAGCATCAAAAAAACCAGGGTGGATGGATCATCCCATCGCACCCTGGTTCTGTGGGGAATTTCCTGGCTGTCATTGAAGCTGGTGAGTAACCGAAGCCAGGTAGTCGTTAAATTTCTTAAGCACATCTGCAACCACTTTTATCTGTTCCTGCGCCTCCTTCCAATTTCTCTGTTCAATGGCCTCGCGAACACCGGGCAGCGTTTTTACGCCATAGCCTGTATAAAAGCCCGGCGCATAAATGGCATGACGATACCAGGACCGTCGGGGCAGACCATTATCAGATAAAAGTTGTTGTTCTGCCCTGTACAATGCCTGGTTAACCTCATCTTCTTTCGCGCCCGACAATTTTGTTTTTGCCAGGGCAGATGAAAGTGCATTGGTTGTTTTTTCAAGCTGTGTCAACACATTTTGCAGGTCAGAAAAATTCAGGTAGGGAACCTCGTCTTTGATAGCCGGTGGCGCAAGTTTTTCGGTGGGGTCAAGTGCGTAACTGTATCGCTTGTCCCTGATCAACTGATTCTCTGTGGCGGTGCGTTCCCGCATCATGTCCAATGAAGTCACGAGATCTGTAGCATAGTCGTTGAGCGTTTTATAGAATGCTTTAAAGTCGAAGGGCAATAAGTCGGCATCGGCCATACGCAGGGTGATGCGGCCGGCTGTCTTGGCCAGGGTAACACCATATACAAAGGTCGGGTCCTTGAAACGACGGTAGTCGTCGTATGAGTCATAAATGGAATGATACTCTCCTCCCGGGTCCTCTCCTCCGAATCCAAGATTCACCGAGGGGATACCGAGGTGTTGGATGAAGGGTGAAAAGTCCGAGCCGGAACCCAGGGCACCGATGCTGATGGTTTTTTTAGACATCAGCTCCCTGGTTGTTTTGGCATTGTTTGAATGAACAATATCGTGTGCGATCCGCCGGTCTAGGACGCTGATCTGGGTTTCAGGATCTATAACATCTCTGGAAACCTCGTTCAGGAAGGGTTCGAGCGCATGCGAACCTTCTATGCCGAGGAACCCGCGCCCGTTTCCGTCTGAATTAATATAGATAACCGCTTTCTTTTGCAGTTCATCGGCATGGTATTCCACCCATTCGGTGGACCCCATCAGCGAAGGCTCTTCACCATCCCACGCGCAATAAACCAGGGTTCGTTTGGGCCTCCAGCCGGTTTTGGCCAACTCTCCCACTGACCTGGCTTCCTCCAGCAAGGCCGCCTGGCCGCTCAGTGGGTCACCGGCACCATTTACCCAGGCATCGTGATGATTGCCGCGTATCACCCACTCATCCGGGAAATCGCTTCCCTTCAGTTTGGCGATGATATTGTTGATGGGTTTGATGTCCCAGTTGAATTCCAGCTTCAGGTGCACCGTCGTTTTTCCCGGGCCGATGTGATAGGTAAACGGCAGGGCTCCCCTCCATTCCTCCGGCGCCACGGGTCCTTCCAGTGAACGCAGAAGAGGTTCCGCATCATGATAGCTGATGGGCAACACCGGAATTTTGAGCAGGTTGGGTGCATCTTTGCGGTCGAGCCGCTTGGCGTCCTTGGTGGCGCCGATACCGGGGGTAAGTGGATCGCCGGGATAGATCGGCATATCCAGCACCGAACCTCTCTGTACACCATACTCATTTTTAAAAGCTCCCTTTGGATAAACATCGCCTTCATAGTAACCATCATCCCTCGGGTCCGAGTAAATGATGCACCCAAGCGCACCATGTTCCTGCGCCACTTTGGGCTTGATCCCACGCCAGGAACGGCCGTATTTGGCGATCACAATTTTCCCTTTCACGTCGATGCCCATACGCGCCAGCCGGTCATAGTCGTCGGGCAGGCCATAGTTGACAAAAACGAGTTCCCCGGTTACATCTCCATCCGGCGACCAGCAGTTATAGGTGGGCAGTTGTTCGCTGGTCTGGCCCGAAGTGGCATCTTCTTTCAGGGCGGGTTCTGCGAGAACGGCCTTGTATTTTTCCGGCCCGGTCATTTCCAGGAGACGGGTTTTAGGGGTGGGGAAGAGCACATAAAAGGTTTCCACCTGTACATCATAGCCCCATTCCTTGTATTTGTTAAAGATGTAGTCGGCTACCACCTTGCCTCCCGGCGAACCCACATGATGTGGCCGGGCCGACAGGTCGTGGATATACTGGTCCACATTTTTTGCCTGGAGGTTGTTGTCGAATTTTTCTTCGAGGCTGAACTGATCCGCGGCGGCTGATCCATTGAAACCAGCGAGGGGTTTGTTTTGCGTCCTGCCTGCCGCAGCTATCAGCAGGGAAAGACCGCATAGCATTAATTTTCTCATGTGTGTAGTTTGGTTTGGTGTGGAACGATGAAATTTTGCGAAAAATGAAATTACGAACAAACTGATTTGAAATGCAGCACGCGGACCGCTTTTTCACTGGTGTTATATTCTAAGCTTCGAAAATATATGCTCATCCAGCAGCTCATTATTCTTGTAAATGGCCGATTTTAGTACCGCTTCGGCTTTAAAGCCACTCTTTTCAAGGACACGCATAGATGCAGGATTGTTTCCAAACACGCCTGCGTATAACCTGGTCACCTCAAAAGTAGCCAGACAATAATCAGTAAACCGGCGAACTGCCTCCGAAGTGATTCCCTGGTTCCAGAATGGTTCAGCCAGCCAATAGCCAATTTCGGCCGAACGGCGGTACACATCGGGTTTGAACACGATCCCCACGCCGCCGACAGCTACCCCATTCACCGAAATCGAAAAACTGGTAGCCGGATTCCGGGCCTTGTTGAGAGCAATCCAGTCTTCCGCATCCTTTTGGGTGTACGGATGGGGGAAATCATCCCTCACCT
>DATJYH010000121.1:0-8070 GCA_035499675.1 Puia sp. | reverse complement strand
CGGAAAGCTGGACGTCGATTCGTTGGAAGATACATTGATCCTCATGCCTTCTGCAGAATTATCCAGGGCCCGGGGAGGATTTCATTGTATGAGTATGCCGTTGTTGCGAGACGATTTGTGAGTCGATGGTCGCGGGTCGGGAGTAGATACGGGATACGGGTTACATCATTAACCTAATAAGTATTGCGTTGAAAGTTGAGCCATAATACGGGCATTTGCCTACCCCGTTTGCGGCCGTTACGACACGCACAGTCCACTAAACCTTTTGTCAACTAAAAAATGCAAACAACTTCTCACCTCCTCATGATCCAGCCCGTGCAGTTTGGGTTCAATGCCGAAACCGCGGTGAACAACGCTTTCCAGGTCGCGGGTGCCGACGAGGCTGCGCAGGAAAAGGCGGCGTCGGAGTTTGGAAGTTTTGTTGACATGCTTCGCGGGCAGGGTTTGGACCTGACCGTTGTACCCGACACGCCGGAACCGCATACCCCTGATTCTATTTTTCCCAACAACTGGATCTCGTTTCATGAGGAAGGCATCGTATGCCTGTACCCGATGTATGCTGCCAATCGTCGCCAGGAACGAAAGCCGGCGGTGATCGATGCGATCCGGAAAAAATTTTTGGTCAAAAAGACCATCGATTTCAGTTATTACGAAAACAACGATCTGTTCCTGGAGGGAACCGGCAGCATGGTACTGGACCGGGATCATAAGATTGCCTATGCCTGCCTCTCTCCCCGCACGCATCAAAAAGTGCTGCAGGTTTTTTGCGACCAATTGGGGTACCGTCCCATGGCCTTTCATTCTGAAGATAAACAGGGAACGGCCATCTATCATACCAATGTAATGATGTGCGTAGCCGACAGGTATGTGGTGATCTGCCTGGACTCGATTCCCAAAAAAGACGAGCGGGAGGAGGTGCTGGGTTGCATCAAACAATCGGGCAAGGAGGTTATTGACATCAGCATCGGACAGATGAATCATTTTGCCGGGAATATGCTACAGGTAAACAACCAGCAAAACGAAAAACTACTGGTCATGTCGACCCAGGCGTTTGAATCCCTGACAGAAAAACAGGTTCGAAAGCTGGAGTCCTATAACCGGATCGTACATTCCGAACTAAAGACGATCGAGACCAATGGTGGTGGGAGTGCACGTTGTATGATCGCGGAAGTGCATTTACCGGTCGCATTTGCCACACCTGCCTAACCTGTGGCACACCTGTAACTGTCTCAAACCTTTTGCTACGCTACCTATGGTGGGGCACACTTCAATCCATCCTCAAAACTCATCGGCTCATACCCCAGCAAACGCCGGGCCTTGTCAATCACAAATCCTGTTTTGAGCGGACGCCTGGCCGGTTGCCTGAAACTGTCAGCATTCACTTTTGATATAAGTGTTGTATCTAATCCGAAATAACCGGCGGCCTGCATGGCCATGTCATAGGGCGTCAGTGTGTCCTTTCCGGAGATGTGAAATATTCCCTGTGCTTTTTTTTGTAAGACAAGCAGGATACCTTTTGACAGATCCTCCACATGGGTAGGTGTCCGGAACTGGTCCGCCACCACACTGATCGGTTCCTTTTTCTCCAGTTTTTCTTTTGTCCAGCTGATGATATTACTCCTGGTACCCGGGAGATTCCGGCCATATACCAGGCAGGTCCGGACAATGGTATATGGCACCTTCGATTCCTTCGTAAGTTGTTCCGCCTTTTGTTTGGTGACCCCGTACCAGTTAACGGGGCAGGTGACGTCATCCTCCAGGTAATGGCCTTTTTCTCCATCAAATACAAAGTCCGTTGAAACATAGATGAAATGCTCGCAGCCATGCGCGTGGTTGAGCAGGCGGGCGGTACCGGAAACGTTGATGTCGAAGCATTCTTCCTGGTGCTTTTCACAATAATCCACCTGTGTGAGCGCAGCGGCGTGTACAATTGATGCCGGCCTTTCATTTATCAGGAGCTTATGGAGATCATCGTCGTTGCGCAGATCTGATTCCAAATAACGATAACCTGGTCTGCCTGCAAAAGGGAGGCGATCGCTTCCCCTGCCCATGGCGATGACCTGGTACTGCTGGTCCAGCAATTGCCGCACAAGATATTGCCCCAGCAATCCATTGGCCCCGGTCACCAGGATCTTCCTATGGAGGTTTGATGCATCCATACAATCATCGCAACCGGTCAAAACGCCTTTTTACTTTCGGAGCCGTGATGATCAAAGACCGGTGTAAAACCCATATTGAAGAAGGCAAAGGCATAGATGTCGGCCATGGTTTCAATAATCTTCGATGTATTGCTGGACCCGTGACCAGAATTGGTATCAATTCTGATCAGAATGGGATTGGGGCCCTTATATTTTTCCTGCATCGTAGCTGCATATTTGAAGGAATGAGCGGGCACCACGCGGTCGTCGTGATCGGCCGTTGTAATCAATACCGCCGGGTAATTCAGCCCCGACCGGATGTTGTGCAACGGTGAATAGCTATACAGGTTTTTGAAATCGGAAGCACTGTCACTGCTGCCGTATTCAGAAATCCATGCTGCCCCGATGGTGAATTTGTGAAAACGCAACATATCCATCACGCCTACCTGGGCAATAGCCACCTTGAACAGCTCAGGATGTTGATTGACTACCGCGCCGATGAGTAGTCCGCCGTTGGAGCCGCCCCGGATCGCAAGTTTCTGGCTGGATGTGTACTTGTTTTTTTCGAGATATTCGGCTGCGGCAACAAAATCATCAAATACATTTTGCTTTTTAAACCGCATGCCGGCTTCATGCCACTTTTCGCCATATTCGGCGCCTCCACGCAGATTGGCCAATGCATATACTCCACCCTGTTCAAGCCAGGGCACCAGGGTGGCACTGAAATTTGGAAGTGAGCTGATGTTAAATCCGCCGTAGGCGTATAACAAGGTGGGGTGACTGCCATCCAGCTTTAGTCCTTTTTTGAACACGATAAACATAGGGATCTTTGTGCCATCCTTGCTGGGATAAAACACCTGCCTGGTTTCATAGTCTTCCGGTGTGAAAGCGATTTCCGGTTTGCGAAACAATTGTGTTGTGCCGGTAGCTATCTCATAACGGTAAATGGTGGAAGGAAAAGTCAGCGAGGTAAAACTGTAAAACAGGTATTGATCGTCCTTTAGTCCGCTGAAGCCCGCCGCGGTACCCAGCCCCGGTAATTTGATTTCCTTTTGCAGTTTTCCCTGCAAATCATATTCATAAGCGTGGGTACTGACATCCTTGAGATAGGTAATATATAACCTACCTCCTGCCGTTCCCGCCTCGTCAATCGGCTCCGGCATTTCAGGCACTATTGTTTTCCAGGATTCCCTGTCCGGGGTGGCGGGATCGATCAAAACGATCTTGCTGTTGGGAGCGCCGTCGTTTGTTTGCAGCAGGAATTTGTTTCCCACGTTATCGATCACGTTATACCGGTATTTCCCTACTTCGGCCACGATGGGTTGAAATTTTTTTGCATCGGGTGACGGCAGGTACCAAAGTGAATTGCCGTCTGTTCCTTTTGCCGGGTCTTCTATAAAGAGGAAAGCGTATTGCTCATCTTCGCTGGTCCCTACTCCAAATAGCTGTTCGGGATTTGCAGGATCTTCGTATACCAGCCGATCCTGGTCCTGGCCGGTGCCCACGGTATGGAAATAGATTTTTTCATGTTCGTTTTTTGACGAGAGCTCATGTCCCGCCGAGGGTTGGGGGAAACGGTTGTAATAAAATCCGTTTCCCTGCCAGGCCGCTCCAGAAAATTTTACCCAGTTGAGCGTATCGCCGAGATCCTTTCCGGTGAGCATGTCGCGCACATAAAAGGTTTCCCAGTCTGACCCGCCCTTTGACAAACTATATGCGGCATAGTGCCCGTCCTTCGATAATGTAAAATTGCGGAGACTGGTGGTACCGTCAGCCGACAATCCATTCGGATCGATCACGAGTTCGGGTTGACCATCGAGTCCTTTTTGCCGATAGAGCACGGCCTGGTTTTGGAGACCGTTATTTTTATAAAAGTAGAAATAAGATCCGTTGCGGAATGGACGGGAATAGCGGGGATAGTTGTAAAGTTCCTGGATTCTTTTTTTTAACTGGTCGCGATAGGGGATCTTGTTGAGGTATGAAAAAGTGATCTTATTTTCTTCCTGTACCCAGGCCCTTGTGTCTGCGCTGGTATCGTTCTCCAGCCAGCGATAAGGATCCTCCACTTTTGTTCCGTGGTAATCATCTGCCTGGTCTACTTTCCGGGCGGAGGGATAAGAAATGCCGGAAGAATTTTGCGCCAGGGAGCCGTACCCCAACAAGCAAAACAACAAAGCGTATCCGGCCCTGCTGAATTTTTTCATAGCCGTTTGTTTGCCGGACAAATTAAGGAAAATAAGCTGTAATAAGCCTCGTTGGGGAATCAAATCAAATCCTTATTTTTGGTGCTCCTTTTACATGGGTAGAAGAAATTCAACGATTGATGGTCATTGTTTGATGTTTTTAAGAAAAAACCCAAGAATTCATTTCATAAATGCAATCGAAAGTTAATAAAATCGGCGTGCTCACTTCCGGTGGAGATGCCCCGGGGATGAATGCGGCCGTTCGCGCGGTGGTTCGCACAGGGATCTATTACGGACTGGAGGTATTTGGCATCATGCGCGGGTATGCAGGTACTATTGAAAACGATATTATCCCTATGCACTCCAGGAGTGTGGCCAATATCATTCAGCGGGGCGGCACCATTCTCAAGACTGCCCGCTGCAAGGAGTTTTTTGAATATGAAGGCCGGGTCCGGGCACACGAAAACCTGAAGAAAATAGGCATCAATGGGCTGATCATCATCGGCGGTGACGGCTCGTTCCGCGGGGCACATAAATTCAGCAATGAGTTTGACATGCCCTGTATCGGCTTGCCCGGTACCATCGATAAGGATATTGCCGGCACCGACTTTACCATCGGTTTTGATACAGCAGTAAACACGGCCGTAGAAGCAATCGATAAGATCCGTGATACCGCGGATGCACATGACCGTTTGTTCATTATTGAAGTAATGGGACGGGATGCCGGTTATATTGCGCTGCACAGCGGCATTGCCACGGGGGCGGAAAGCATTCTGATCCCGGAGCGGAAAACAGATATCGAGGAACTTGTGGCATCGCTCCAGGAAAAGGAAAGGCGCAAAAAACTCGTGAACCTCGTGGTTGTTGCAGAAGGCGACAATTTCGGCGGCGCCGACGAGGTAGCCAAGGTGGTGAAGGAAAGACTGCCCAATATTGACACAAGGGTTTGTATCCTGGGACATATACAGCGTGGAGGGTCTCCGAGCTGCATGGACCGGCTCATCGCCAGCCGCATGGGCTATTCCGCGGTGGAATGCCTGATGGAAGGAAGACACAACGTGATGGTGGGTATCCTGAACAACAAAATACACTACACACCTCTTGAAAGAGCGGTGAAAGCCAAGCAAAAGATCAGCGACGATTGGCTGAAGATCGTGAAAATACTGGCGTCATAACATGTTGAAACAGGTGGTCGGCACCTGTTTTTTTAATTTTAAAAACATATAAAAAACGATACATGTCAAAAAATCTTTCAAAGTACCTGCATGGACAAATGGACAAGAAGGCTGGTTTAGAACACACTTTCCATCGAACCAAGATCGTTGCCACGGTAGGTCCTGCTTGCGACACCTATGAGAAATTACTGGACCTTGTGAAAGCAGGTGTGAATGTTTTTCGTTTGAACTTTTCCCACGGTTCGCATGAAGACAAGGCACGCATTATCGACCATATCCGGAAGATCAACAGTACCGAACCTTTTAACATCGCCATATTGGGAGATCTCCAGGGACCCAAACTGCGTGTCGGCGAAATCGAAGGCGGCAGCATGGAAGTGCAGGCCGGGGATATTCTCACGTTTACCAATGAAAAACTGGTCGGCACCAAGGAAAGGATTTATGTTTCCTATCCCAACCTGCACGCGGATGTCAAGATCGGTAATACCATTCTGATCGACGACGGAAAACTGGAAGTGAAAGTAGTGGGTGTTGAACGGAACAATGATGTCAAAGTCCAGGTAACCCTGGGGGGCACCCTCTCGTCCAAAAAGGGCGTAAACCTGCCTGATACCAAGATATCACTGCCGGCCCTAACCGAAAAAGACCTGCAGGACCTGGAATTTGTCATTGAACAGCAGCTGGACTGGGTGGCGCTGTCTTTTGTGCGGCATGTAAAGGACATCGTGATCCTCCGGAGCAAGCTGGACGATAAAAAAAGCAAGACCAAGATCATTGCCAAAATAGAAAAGCCCGAAGCGCTTACCAATATCCGTGAGATCATCCTGGAATCAGACGGCATCATGGTGGCGCGTGGCGACCTGGGCGTTGAACTGCCTGTTGAGCAGGTACCCCTGATCCAAAAACAGCTGATCCGCAAATCCATTCACCGTGCCAAACCGGTGATCGTGGCTACGCAGATGATGGAGAGCATGATCGACCGTACCAAGCCTAACCGGAGCGAGATCACGGATGTGGCCAATGCGGTTTTGGAAGGTGCCGACGCTGTGATGCTGAGTGCTGAAACGGCCACGGGCAATTACCCCACACTAGTGGTGGAAACCATGCGCAAGATCATCATGGAGGTAGAAAGGACCGACTATCATTATAACCGCGAGGATGAACTGGCACCACAGCCACATTCTCCCTCGTTCCTGAGTGATGCCATCTGCTATAATGCCTGCAAGCTGGCGAAGGATACCAATGCGGATGCGCTGATCGGGATGACACAGAGCGGCTATACCGGTTTCATGTTGTCGAGTTATCGCCCCAAATCGCCTTTGTATATTTTCTCCAAGGAAAAAACGCTGATCAACCAGCTCAGTCTGAGCTGGGGTGTACGTGCTTTCCATTATGCGGAGGAGGACGGAATAGATGAAATCATTGAGGACGAGGTGGAAATTTTAAAGGCCAGGGGTTTTATTAAAACCGGCGATGTGGTAGTAAATACCGGCAGTTTGCCGGTTCAGTTGCACCTGCCAACGAACCTGCTGAAGATTACAAAAATCAGCTAAGCGCGCGATACATATTGGATAACCCCGGACCAGCGCCGGGGTTATTTTTTATACGCTGTCCTTTTTCCATGTTGCCCGGCCGATTATTCAGCACTGGCTGTCATCTTGAAAAAACTTTCCAGTAGCTGACGCATGGATTCAATTTCTTTTTCGTTGCACAACGGCAGCGACAGATCGTCCTGCATGGCCGGCTGCACAAACTCCATTTGGCCTTGTACCTGCGTGCGTGCCGAGCTGTGAAACTCCACCGCCCCGGTTTTTTCGGCAAGCTCCCTGATGTTGGCGGTTCTGACGCCGGAACCTGGCATGATCAGGATCCGGTTTTCCGACTGCCTTACAAGATCGTTAATGAAAGAAGCACCTTGCGCAGCGGTTGGTTGCTGTCCCGACGTGAGTATTCTTTCGCAGCCGATTTCGATAATATCCTCCAATGCTTCAAAAGGATTGCTGCACCAGTCAAATGCGCGGTGGAATGTAACGCCCATGGGATAGGCCAGTTCCACTATTTTTGAACATCTTTCTTTGTCGATGCTCCCATCGGCCCTGAGCATACCGACAACCACACCGTCGCATCCAAATTTCCTGCATTGCAATATATCCTCCAGCATGATCTCATATTCTTCTTTTGTATATAAAAAATCGCCTGTGCGTGGCCGTATGATGGGGTACAGTGGAATGGATAAATGGGTCCTGGCAGCCATGATATTTGCATAGGATGGCGTAGTTCCCCCGGCTGCGGGATCGGCGCAGAATTCTATCCTGTCGGCGCCGGCCTTTTGTGCAATGAGCGCCGACCTGAGGTTGAAAGCACAGATTTCGAGTTGAAATGCCACGGATATTTATCGTTTATGGTTTGGCTTACGAGTTGACAGCGGACAGACTGCAGATTCAACAAGCATCGGCAGCGGCTAACTTCTTGTGCTGTTCAAAAGCTGATCGGATGTCTGTCATCTGTTATCGTCAATTGTCCTCTATCCTCAAAACCAACTGGCAGATTGATAAATCTTCTCCTCGCCCGCTC
>DATJYH010000120.1:0-2864 GCA_035499675.1 Puia sp. | reverse complement strand
GCCGGGGCACTACACCTGTTCCTGAATAAAGAGCAAAGCCGCCGGATAGCGATGAATGCTATCGGTCCGCTCTGGGATGGAAATGAAGTATGGCTGGTGATTGGTGGCGGAGCTTTGTTTGCGGGATTTCCCGTAGCCTATGCGGCCATCTTTTCCGCATTTTATGTGCCGTTTATGGTGTTTATGGTGGGACTGATCTTTCGCGCCATTGCCATCGAGTTCAGGAGTAAGGAACCAATGCTGTGGTGGAGAAAGATGTGGGACACGGCCTATTGCATTTCCTGTACGGTCATCGCCCTTTCGCTGGGACTGATGCTGGGCAATGTGGTACAGGGTCTGCCACTGAACCAGGAAAGAGAATTTGAAGGTGGGTTTCTTTTCTTTTTCAATCCCTTCTCCATATTGGTATCGGTCACCACCCTGGCCCTCTTTATGACGCATGGAGCCATTTACCTGACCATGAAGACAGAGAGCCGGCTTTATGCAAAACTGCATATCCTTGCCAATAATTTCATCATTTTTTTTGTGCTGAGTTTTGTGATCACCACCCTGTATACCCTGCTCTACATACCCCACCTGAGTGATTTTTTCCGAAGCAACCCGGCCTATTTTATCATCCCGGTATTGATGACACTGTCTATTGCGAATATCCCCCGGCAATTAAAAAAAGGAAAATACCGGTATGCTTTTCTAAGCTCATCTGCCACCATTGCACTGTTGCTGATCATGGTGGCGTTGGAGGTGTTTCCCTATTTACTGTATTCACCACAGTTCCCCGGGAACAGCATCACTATCCACAATGCAGCCTCTTCTTCCAAAACCATGAAGATATTACTGATCATCGCGCTGATCGGGACGCCACTGGTGGGGATTTATACCTCCTTTGTTTTTTGGACTTTTAAGGGGAAGGTGAAGCTGGATGAGATGAGTTATTGACCGGCCATATTGCTTACGGAATTGTATAAACGAAATAAAATAAGATGACAGCGGTCAGAAAGGCGACTATAAGCGATCTTTCTCAATTGTCCAGGTTATTTGACTTGTACAGGGTATTTTACCGAAAGGAGTCAGACCTGGATGCGGCGGAAAGTTTTCTGCGCGAACGAATGGAGCGGAAGGAATCCATTGTTTTTGTGGCAGAGGAGGATGAGCAGCTGCTTGGATTTACCCAGCTCTATCCGCAGTTTTCCAGCACCAGGATGAAAAGGACCTGGTTGCTCAATGACCTTTATGTATTGGAGGCGCAGCGGGGACGGGGTATTTCACGGCAACTGATCGCTGCGGCCATGGAACTTGCCAGGGATACGGGCGCGGCGGGTCTGTTGCTGGAAACCGAAAAGAAAAATATGATTGGCAACAACCTTTACCCTTCGGCAGGATTCAGGCTCTACGATGACGCCAATTTTTACTGGTGGGAAAATACGGGTGAATGATTCTATTCATCCATTTCTACAGCAGCGTTCCCCGCATAATGATAAAGGCCACAGAAAAATAGATCACAAGTCCCGTTACATCAACCAGTGTAGCGACAAAAGGGGCTGAAGAAGCGGCAGGATCTGCTCCCAGTTTTTTTAATACCAGTGGAAGCATGGATCCGGAAATGGTTCCCCACATCACTACTCCGATAAGTGCAAAGAAGACGGTGAATGCCACCAGCAGCCAATGTTGGCCATAATTATACAGGTTAAGTTGTTGCCAGAGGAAGATGCGCAGGAAGCCCACAATCCCCAGCACGGTGCCAAGCAGCAGACCGGAGAACAATTCCTTCCGGATTACATAGAACCAGTCCCGGAAGCCGATTTCTCCCAGCGCCATGGACCGGATGATGATGGAAGAAGCCTGTGAACCGGAATTTCCCCCGCTGGAGATGATGAGCGGGATAAAGAGGGCCAGTACCACGGCCTTGCTGATCTCTCCTTCAAAATAGCCCATAGCCGTGGCCGTTAGCATTTCACCCAGGAAGAGGATCACCAGCCAGCCAGCACGTTTGCGGACCAGGTTGGTAAATGAAATAGTGGTATAGGGTTCGTCCAGGGCTTCGGAACCCCCTATTTTCTGGATTTCACGCGTATTTTCTTTTTCTGCCAGTCGCAGTACATCATCCAGGGTCACGATCCCCAGCAGCACGCCATTGTCATTCGTTACCGGGAGCGCGAACCGGCTGTTGTTGCGGAATACCGCGATGGCCTCTTTCTGCGGATGTGTTACCTTAAGCGAAATAAACTGGTTGTCCATGATCTGCTCTACGCGGGTTTCCGGCTCCACCACCAGGAATTCCTTGATGTTGATATCATCGATGAGGACACCCGTATCATCTATGACAAAAAGAAAATTGAGGGTTTCGGTGGCCTGTCCCAGTTTTTTGATGGTATCGAGTACCTGCTTCACAGTATCATCCTTTTTGACGGCCACATAGTCCGGGGTCATCAACCTGCCAACAGAACCTTCGGGGTATCCCAATAACTCCAGGGTTTCGGCCCTTGCTTCGGGGCTTAGTATTTTCAGCAGTTCCTTTACGGCATTGCCCGGCAGTAGGGAAAGAAAGGCAGTACGGTCGTCGGGTTGCAGGGCGTTCAGCAGCTCGGCTGCTTTTTCATCCGGCAGGGATTTGATGATGTCTTCCTGTTTTTTCCGGCGGAGAAATTTAAAGGCCCGGGCGGCACTTTTTACATCCAGGTGTTGGAAAAGTTTTCCCGCCCAATTGGTGTACCGGTTGGTGAAGTCAACAATATCACGCGGGGTCAGCTTGTTGAGTTTTACGAACTCGGTGATCTTGTTGTTTTGCAACAGGTTTTTGATGTCGTTCAGACTTAGCATAGAAAAAGTTTAAAATGGGCGATTACAAATTTCCTTTTTTTGAGGTA
>DATJYH010000119.1:0-7391 GCA_035499675.1 Puia sp. | reverse complement strand
CATCGGCCGTTACCCGGGCAAGGGAAACGACAGCATCCGCTACTGCGGGTATTATACACAGGAAGAAATAAAGGATGTGGTAAAATACGCCGCCGCGCGATACATCACCATCATTCCCGAAATTGAAATGCCGGGACATGCTTCAGCCGCGCTCACCGCCTATCCATGGCTGGGTTGTACGGGGGGGCCCTACCAGGTGCAACAAACCTGGGGTGTTTTTAATGATGTATTCTGCGCCGGTAACGATTCAACCTTTGTTTTCCTGCAGCATGTACTGGACGAGGTAATGGCCCTCTTTCCTTCAAAATATATTCACATCGGCGGGGACGAATGTCCAAAAGTAAGCTGGAAAAAATGTCCGAAATGCCAGCAGCGCATCCGCGACAACCACCTGAAAGACGAGCATGAACTACAGAGTTATTTTATCCAGCGCATGGAAAAATACATCAACTCCAAAGGAAGGCAGATCATTGGATGGGATGAGATACTGGAGGGGGGACTTGCACCGAATGCAGCGGTCATGAGCTGGAGGGGTGAAAAGGGAGGTATTGCCGCAGCCGGAGAACATCATACGGTCATCATGACACCTACTACCTACGTGTATTTTGACTATGCACAAAAAAGAAATGAGGATTCGGTGGTCATTGGAGGCTATCTCCCGTTGGAGGCCGTTTACAACTATGAGCCTCTTCCCAAACAGCTGGCCGCAGCTGACCAGCATTATATCATCGGCGCACAGGCCAATGTTTGGACCGAATATATGGGAAATGCGGCCAAGCTGGAATACATGATCTTTCCCCGCCTCAGCGCGCTGAGCGAAGTGCTCTGGAGCCCAAAAGAACAGCGGGACTGGAGCGATTTCGAAAAAAGACTGCCCCTGCAATTCAAACGATATGAACTGTGGAAGGCCAGCTACAGCAAGGCCTACTATGATTTGAAAGCCGAGATCCTGCCTGCAGGGGATGGTGAATCGCTGTTGTGGAAGCTGGACAGCAAGGTGGACCCGAAGAAATCAAAAATTGTAGTGTCCATCAACAAGTCCGCGGACCGTCCCTTCGTGTATCCTGTCGCTGATCGTCAAGCAGATGCGGAACACGTCGTCTATAAAGACGTTGTTTTTAAAGACAGCAGTTTCAACATCGACTATGTTTCTCCTATCCGGATATCAACGAACCTGCACGGTGCCGCCCGTCTCTATATGTATGATGAAACCGGTAAACTAAATCCCGTTCCCCTCAGTCAAACGGAACAAACTTTTTATTTTAATAAAGCAACGGGTAAAACCATCACCCTGGCAAGTCCCCCCGCTATTGAATTCCCGGGCAATGGCGGAGCTGCCGGCCTGGTCAATGGCGTAATTACCGAAAAGTATGGCAATTTCAGTGAGTGGCTGGGATGGACCGGGGCGGATATGGAGGCCAGGATTGACCTCGGTACAATAACATCCGTGTCGACGCTCAGCATACATACGCTCGACCAAAAAAGAGGGCGCTACTATCAACCGGCCTATATGGAGGTATTTGTTTCTACTAACGGGACAGACTACACGACCATGGGTAAGACGACCGGGTTTGTGGCTGAGCATGATAACATGGGGCATATGACGGTCAATTTTCCCGCGTCCGAAACGCGGTTTGTAAAAATACTTGCGAAAAGTCCGGGCATCATACCGGAAGGTCAGCCGGGCGCGGGCAACCAGGCCAGGATGCTGATTGATGAAATAGAAATTGATTGAACGCCCTCCTGCTGTCCTGAACCAAATGAAAAATGCCCTCTAACCAATTATGCGTACACTTTTTTTGATCGCGCTGCTGTTGCTTAACCTGGCCGTTTTCCCGCAGCAAAATCATTATGTAGCACCTGTGGATACCCTGGTGCAGCAAAAGCTTGAGCAGTGGCAGGATCTGAAATTCGGCCTGCTTATGCACTGGGGAACCTATAGCCAGTGGGGCGTGGTGGAAAGCTGGAGCATCTGCCCGGAGGACGAAGGATGGACGCAGCGCAAAGGCCCCTATGCAGCCAATTATTTTGACTACAAGAAGGCATACGAAAAACTGCAATACAGTTTCAATCCCTATTATTTCAAGCCGGAAAATTGGGCAACTGCCGCTGAAGAAGCCGGCATGCGCTATGTGGTGTTTACCACCAAACACCATGATGGATTTTGCATGTTTGATACCAAAGAAACGGACTATAAGATCACCTCTCCACGTACGCCATTTTCCTACAACCCACGCAGCAATATTGCCAAAGAGATATTTGATGCTTTTCGCAAAGAACATTTTATGATCGGGGCTTATTTTTCAAAACCCGACTGGCATAATGAAAACTACTGGTGGCCCTATTTCCCGCCCAAGGACCGGAATGTAAACTACGATCCCAAAAAATACCCCGAACGCTGGCAGGCGTTCAAGGATTTCACCTTTAACCAGATCCGGGAACTGATGACGGGGTATGGAAGTATGGATATTCTCTGGCTCGATGGAGGATGGGTAAGACCCTTGTCAACACTCGATAGCAATATTACCTGGCAGCGCAACATCCGTTATGACCAGGACATCGACATGAAAAAGATTGCAACGATGGCAAGGGGATATCAGCCGGGCCTGATCATCGTTGACCGCAGCGTGGGTGGCGAGTTTGAAAATTACCAGACGCCTGAACAGGAGGTTCCGGCCGAACCCCTTCCCTATCCCTGGGAAACCTGTATGACAATGGGAAATTCCTGGAGTTATGTTCCGGATGATCATTATAAATCTTCTGCTGAACTGATCGGCCTCCTGATCAGGATCGTATCGCGAGGAGGGAATTTTTTATTGAACATAGGCCCCGACCCTGAGGGTGATTGGGACACGGCCGCCTACCAGCGGCTAAAAGAGATCGGTGCGTGGATGAAGATCAACGGGGAAGGCATTTACAGCAGCAGGCCGGTGGCGCCTTATTCATCCGGCGGGTTCTATTTCACAAAATCGAAGGACAGTAAGTACACCTATGCGTTTTATATACCCGGTGATTCGACAACCATCCCCGGTTCTTCCCTGGTGATCGGTCAATTCCCGGCTGGTTCGCCGAAATCACTGTTCCTGCTGGGCTCCAGCGAGAAGCTTTCCTGGAAACAGAACGGGCAGCAATTGATCATCCAACTTCCCAAAAAAGTACAGGAACAAATCGCCCGTCAAAAACCCGTAGCGATCTGTTTCCGGATTACGAATGGCTAAGGCCGTTTTCCGCCCTTCCGTTTGTTTGCACGTAAGTCTATTTTTACGGGCTGGTTGTTATCTCTCATATAAATAAGTAACGATCCGCCATTTGCAAGCTCCGCATATCTCCACATCCCAAATCATGTAACTTAGCGCTGGTGAGGCTCCCGACTCCAGACTCCTGGCTGCCGACTCATCTGAATGTCCTAAATTCGCGTCAAATTTAAAAATACTCTTCTATGAGCATGGTAGACTCTTTTGAAAAGATACCTGTAAAAATATTTCCATCGTTGCAAGCCGGTTCCCTGTTTATCGCCAAAGAAATTGCGAACCTGATCCGCGAAAAAGAAGCCAAAAAAGAAAAATGTATCCTGGGCCTCGCCACCGGTTCTTCGCCTAAAACCGTGTATGCGGAGCTGGTCAGGATGCATCACGAAGAGGGGCTCAGTTTTAAAAATGTTATTGCATTTAACCTCGACGAATACTACCCGATTGAACAGGATGCGCTGCAGAGCTACAAGCGGTTTATGAAAAAGCACCTGTTTGACAAGATCGATATCGACCCCGCAAACTGCCATATCCCGAACGGGGAGTGGAAAAAGGAAGACATCAAAAAGCATTGCGCCGCTTATGAACAACTGATTGAAAGCGTCGGGGGCATCGATCTCCAGATACTGGGCATCGGGAACAACGGGCATATCGGGTTTAATGAACCGGGCGCCAGCATTTTATCCAGGACAAGACTGGTTCCGCTCGACAACTCCACACGCATTGCCAACTCCCAGGAGTTCCAGAATATTTCCAAGGTTCCGCGTTTGGCCATTACCATGGGTATTGACACCATCCTCAAAGCAAAGCGGATCCTCCTGATGGCCTGGGGACAGATCAAGGCCCCGGTAATTCAAAAGGCTGTAGAAGGCCATATGACAGAACAGATCCCTGCTTCCCTGTTGCAGCGGCATGGAGATTGCCTGTTCATCACCGATGATCTTGCTTCATCCGACCTGACCAGGTTCAAATCCCCCTGGCTGACCGGCGAGTGTGAATGGACTCCCAAAATGGTCAGGAAGGCCGTGATTAACACCGCGCTAAAAGTGGGAAAGCCTATTTTGAGTCTTACCAATGCGGATTATAACGACAATGGTCTCAGCGACCTGCTGGTAGAAAAAGGGGATGCGTATGAAATCAACCTGCAGGTATTTTATATGGTGCGCGACAGCATTACAGGCTGGCCGGGCGGAAAGGATCAACCCCTTCCCAATCCGCCCGAGCGTATGAAACCTTACCCTAAACGCTGTCTTATTTTTTCGCCACATCCCGATGATGATATCATTTCCATGGGGGGCACTTTTATGCGGCTGCACGACCAGGGCCATGATGTTCACGTAGCTTATCAGACTTCCGGCAACATCGCGGTAACAGATGAATTTGTAACACGTTTCCTGGACTTTGCTGTAGGCTTTGAAGAGCTGGTTGGAAGCGACAGCAGCAAATCGATGGAGGTGCTGAAAAATGCCACGGGATTCCTGCACCGCAAAAAGAGCGGCGAGGTAGATACGGCAGAAATCCGCAGCATCAAGGGACTGATCCGTCGTTGCGAGGCGCGGGCTACCTGTCATTACGTTGGTATTCCTGATAAAAATATTCATTTCCAGAATCTGCCCTTTTATGAAACCGGCACCATTGAAAAAAAACCCATGGGTGAAGAGGACGTACTCCTCACTGTGGAGCTGTTGAAAAAAGTAAAACCCCATCAAGTGTATTGTGCCGGTGACCTGGCCGATCCCCACGGCACCCATAAAGTATGTCTCGATATTGTATTCGAAAGCATGCGACGTTTGAAAGCATCCGGTGAAGCATGGGTGAAGGATTGCTGGGTTTGGTTGTATAAAGGGGCCTGGCAGGAATGGGATGTGAGCGAAATAGAAATGGCTATTCCCATGAGCCCGGACCAGGTCATGAAAAAAAGATTTGGGATATTCATCCATCAGTCGCAGAAGGATATGGTACCCTTCCAGGGCAGCGACAGCCGTGAGTTCTGGCAGCGGGCGGAGGACAGGAATGCGAACACGGCTGACCTGTACGCGCAGCTGGGTATGACCAAATACGCGGCTATGGAGGCTTTTGTGAGGTGGCATTATTGATACCGGTAAGGTAACTGGTATGTATATCCGAAAGTGGAAACGGACAACCATGGGATCATACGCGAACGAGGGCTTGCGTCAGAAGTGGGCAGCGGCATGGAAATCGACCGGCTTTAGAAAAAAGTTCATCAGCGGTCTCGCCGTCATCGGGGCCATACTGGCTGTTTTTCCGTTTTTTTTCCAGGTGATTGAAAAAAGGAATGGGGCAGCACTCAACGACTGGCTCTTAAACCTGTTGCCGGCAGTTAACCTGTCGGGTTTTATTTTCCTGGTGATCTGGGCCACTGCAGCGCTTATGTTGTTCCGTGCCATCCGGGATCCCTGGATGCTGTTGACCTTTTTGTGGGGTTATATCCTGCTTTGCCTGACACGCATCATCACCATCAGCCTGGTAGCGCTCAATCCTCCTGCGGGGCTCATTCCGCTGGCGGATCCCATTACCAACCTCTTTTACGGATCCAGTTTTGTGACCAAGGACCTCTTCTTTTCGGGTCACACGGCAACGGTATTCCTGATTTTTCTGTGCCTGCAGAAAAGAGCTGACCGGGTACTGGCCCTGGCCGGTGGTATTATCCTCGGGATGTTATTGTTGGTCCAGCACGTTCATTATGGCATCGATGTGTTGGCCGCTCCCCTTTTTACCTACTTTATTTACCGGGTGGCGAAACAGGTGGCCGGGAGCCGGTAGTCAGGAGTCGACAGCTGTCTTTATTCTCTGGTTACTGTCATCTGTCAACTGTCAACTAAATCCGGCCAACGGCCATCGATAAGATCCATCACCTAGAAAGCCTCCCCTAATTGCAGGTAAAATCCGTTGGATGCCTTGTGACTCACGCCATAGTCCAGCCGAAGATTTAGTTTTTCAGACCTGTTTAATGCAAACCGGATACCGCCGCCAAAGGTATACTTGAGCTCATCAAAATTCAGGTCTGTCACCGTGTTGCCCACATTGCCGCAATCGCCAAAAGCCACCATACCTATGCGCCAGAACAGGGGTATGCGATACTCTGCCTGGAATACAAACATATTTCGGTCACGGTAGCGGCCCGCGTAGTAGCCACGCATGCTGTTGGCTCCCCCAATGGCTGCCAGGCCCCGGAGAGGTACTTCCCCACTGTTAAAAAATCCATAGGCCTGCAGGGCGAGTACCTGTTGTTTATACAGCCTGAGAAACTTCCTGAGATCAATCACATAGTTGCTGTACCGGTAATCGGAGCCGAATACAGGGTCGAAGTGGCTGTAGTAGGCCTGCAACATGGTTCCCCTGTCGGGCGAGAATGCATTGTTCCGGGTGTCGTAGGTAAAACTGATGCCCAGGCCGGAAACATGATAGGGATAACGGCCCACTATATTTTCCTGGTCAAACAGTCCCCCGCTATCGTATTTTATATCCCAAACCTCCTGGAACTCATACCGGAAGCCGAGGAACAGGTTACTACCCAGCGAACGCTGGGGATGGAGGTACACATAAAACTGTTTGTACGAATAGGATTCCTCATTGCTGAAGGGTGTGGACTTACCGAGGCCCCAGAACTTATCGGGAAAATAGCTATAGGATATTTGCTCGTTTAATATCCATTTTTCGCCGGGGAAATAGATGGAACCATTTATGGCAGCCACGAACTGGTGGTGGAGGGTGTATAAAACCAGACCCTGGAGGTTTGAAGTCCGGGTAAACGAGTCGGCTGGAGAAACGAGGTGAAAGGTACTGGAAACTGCTGCGCCAAAGGCCCAGTTGGTTTCAATCGAACGGGCGACGACCGGCAGTACCAGGAAGCGGCTGCGGCGGGCAGTGGTATCTTTTTGCGCATAGGCCGGGCTGGCAGCAACCAACGTCCAGCAAAAACCCAGCCACGGAATGAATAATTTTCCTATAGAACGCACAGACAATGTTACAACTATAGTATTTAATTATTTTCAATAAAAATCTGGCAAATTAACAGGTAAAATTTTAATTTTATTACATTTGGAGTTCAATAGGTTATAAAAAAGTTAAAGTAAATTTATTAATTAATTAAAACTATCTTCATTTCTTTAACCTAAGGCT
>DATJYH010000118.1:0-6566 GCA_035499675.1 Puia sp. | reverse complement strand
GTCCCAGTCGTTGTAACCCTTACCGGTGAGATATCCGAGCATTTCCAGCTCATCCAAACGCCGCTGTTTTAATTGTTTCAGGTATTGTTTGCCCGCGGCACAACTCAAATCCCCCGTAGCAGGATGAGTAATGATATACCTTGCCTGGTAATTTTCCGTGTTGGGTGTTACCTGGAACAACAGGTCCTGCGGAAAAGATTTCCTGTTGTAGCGGATATGCATGCGGGTAAAATACACATTATTCGAGTATACATTATCGTTATCGTTCGCCTCGGTTGGGTCACTGTTGCCCGGGACCAGCCACCATACGCCGGCCTGTACCAGGTCGGCCGTGGAAGGTGCGTTGGCAACACAGGGATCGCATTTTACATAGTTTTGCGGGCTCACATCCCAGGCATATTCCAGCATGGCTACCGACCTGCCTTCCCGCTCCCACTGGTGCTGGAAAAGATTTGAATAAAAATTCGAAAAATTATCCTGTACAAACAGCGGGATGTTTTTCCCGGTAGGCAGGGCAATGCTGCGATAGTTGGTGCATTCAATCCTCCCCTTTTTTGTAAAACCATATACGATCATGTCCTGGTCGCCATCCGCATTGGCCATGCCCAGGCGGATGGGAAGCATGAACCTGGGCGAATTAAAGGAAATCTGGATGGGGCGTAAAAAATTACCCGCCAGTTTTTTCTTTTCTTCTTCGTTCACTTTTACCACAAAGAATTTAAGGTTGCTCCTGACATAAGGTTCCAGTACTTCCTCTGCCGATTCGGGGATCCTGTATCCGTTTTCCAGCAGCCACTCTTTCAGACCGGAGGATTCCCTGGCGCTGAGGATCAGGATATCATATTCTCCTACCAGGTATTTGGCCTCTATTTTCACGCCGTTATTTTTTTTGGCCGCTCCGTATCCGGACACCACAACATCATTTAATTGACTGGTTGAAGGCGCCATTTTGCGTTGCCATTCTTCGCGCAGAACGCAGGGATTTTCATCATAATATGCTACCAGCCGCGGCTGGCTGTACGCATTCAGGGTTGTAAAGATCTGCTGGTCTATTACCCTGATATCATTTTTTTTCAATACTACCGGCACCGGCACCACCATGGCAAAATCTTTTGTGTTGCCTTTAAAATCATTGTACATCGTGATCACATTCCTGTTTCCATCATGAACCATGATGACCTGCGAGGTTTTGTTTTTTAAGGCACCGTCCGCTTTGCTAACATAAAAACCACAGAAGGCAAATGCTTCATGGCTGACCATGGACGTGAGCAGCAATGCCGCGGCCATCTTTTTTTTGATTGTTTTCATAATTGTTTATTTGCTTGATGAGATGATGTGAATGCGCAGGCTGACAGGCTGCCATGTAAAAACCCGCCCCCTGAACAGGCTGTCCAGCAAGGGCACCAGCGGTGCCATGGCTACCAACACATAAATGGGTGCACTGTTAACCCATCTGAAAGCGGCCAGGTAAAAAGAAACAATGGAAATGAGCGCAGCCCAAATGATACGGGCCAGTGGATGATTGGGCGAAGTCCGCGGATCGCTGATCATAAAAAAAGTGAACAGCAACAGCCCGCCGTTGCTTATTGCATGCAGGAAATAATCCATCGGCCATCCAAGCAACCATACATACCTTCCGCACAACAGCAGCGCGAAGGGCAGCATAAAACCGAGGCTGCTATCCAACTTTTGCACCCTTGTCACCACGATGGTACCCAGTGTTACCACCAGGAAAAACAGGAACGCATTGCTGCCCCACTGACCTGGGGAGAGCCATGCGTCCCCGCTCAGCCAAATGGTAATGACAATACCCAATGCCGAAGGATTAAAAAGATGTTTGCCGCGAAACCTGAATATATATTTGGAACTTACTGTCAGCAGTGCCGCTAACAGGCTTGTGTACCAGTGATTGGTTCTGAGGAGGAGGCAAAGGCTCAGGGCACTGATCAATACGCTGAATCCCCAAAAGTTCCACCCTGCCGGACCGCTCAGCGGAAGGAGTCGTTTTTGCAACAGGCAACATGCCATGTAGTTAAAGAGTAAACAACTGCATACACTGCACGCATCATGCAGCCAGTAGGCTTTCCAGTCCAGCCAGAAAACGCCGTACAACAGAAAAACCAACTGAAACAAGACCTGGAAAAACCTTGGGTCGGGTTGTAAAGAAATACGCGGCATCATCATGTCTTTACCTGTCAGATGCCGATCTGCAAAAATTTACACAATTGATTTTTTAAGAAAAAGAAATTTAAGAAGTCTTTAGGACAATCGGGATCCGGTTCATAAACGATCGGATGGTCTTATTCATCAAAAAGGACGCATCCCATTTACTCTTCAACCGACAGGAATCGCAGCGGCATACCGTTCCCGCAAAGGGCTAATATTCGATGCCCGTTGATGGTTTTTACCCATTTGGCATCGCGCCATTCACCACCGCCATCGGGTAGTTGCGCCTCGTAACGAAAATTGCCGGCTTGGCTATTGTACCTCATCAACGTTGGGTTCATGGCATCATACCTTCCTTCATAAGGTTGTACTCCATAGAAATTTCCAACTGCCATGTAAAGGGGTCCATCCCCGCCGCCTATGTTCACGAATGAAAAAATGGGAGAGAGCTGCAATTCATCCGGCAGGTCATGACGTGTAAAATTGCCCTTGCCATCGTTGACAAAAAAAGAAGAAGTCAGTGTTTCGGCTTCTAATTCCCGGCTACCCTGCAGTAAATCGGGAAAAAGGTATTGGACGGTTTTCCCCGCCACGCTATTATAATCAAGATGTTCTTTTTTCAACAAGGGCAACGACATTTCCAGCTGGTCCTTGCCAAGAAAGGGATATTCCTGGCCTTGTATGAAATAGGTCATTACCTGCTCCACAGTTCCATTGCCGTCAAAATCCTTAATATATAATTTGAGTTGCCCGTCTTTCCCGGCATACAGTTTGGAATTATGTCCCCAGTTGCCTGCGATAATATCCGCATATCCATCTCCGTTAATATCTGTAATACAGGCCGATTGCCACAAGCCCGAGGAATGATCAATTGCCCGGCCGTTGAACCCGGCTTTGTTATTCAGGAACACCTGGACACCCATCCATTCTCCTGCAACCACCAGGTCGGGCCATCCGTCATGGTTCAGATCCGCAAAGGCCGCCGAGGTAACCATTCCGGCGGTTTGCAGGGAAAACTTAGCTTCCGGCGCCGGCGCAAAATGACCCTTGCCGTCATTTAACAGTAACACCGAAGATGAGCTCTCGTATCCAAATTTTCTGGCATTGGGTCCTGTCCCAACAAAAAGATCAACAAAGCCATCGCCGTTTACATCCGCTGCTGCCACACAGGTTTTATTCATCAGGATGACGGGGAGCGCATTCGGATCCTCCCTGAACTGACCTTTGCCGTTATTGATGTATAAGTGATCAGCCAGGCGGGAATCTCCATCCTGGTATTCATTGCCGCCGCTTACTACATACAAATCAGGATAGCCATCGTGATTAGCATCAAAGAAAATGGCATCTACGCCCGCACATTCCCGGTACCTGTCAAATTCAGCTGTATCGGAAGGAACAAAATGACCATTCTTCGTCTGGATCAACAGGCAACCGGGTTGCCCTCTTGCGCCACATACAAAAATATCATCGAGGCCATCCTTGTTCACATCGGCCACCGCGAGTTTTGGTCCCCGGGTGGATTCCATATGAGGAATAAGACGCTGCTCCACAAAATCAATAAATGGATCCTTTTCATGCTTCCAGGAAACATTCACCTGATCTGTGATGTCGCGTATCAAAGGTTTTCCGGCCGGAAAATAATTCCTGTAATTGAACTGTTGGTTAGCATCCTGCTGACGCAATTGCAGCAGCTGGTTGCACCGGATATTTTTCAGCAATTGACATTGCTGATTGGGCCAAACCACCAGGATGCTATCCACCATCGTTGTGCCGCCCAGACCGAAATGCAGGCGGGGTTCTGAAGAAGACATAAAGCCGCGGGTCAGCATTAGCTGCTCATATTGCATCCCGGAGCCGGTAAAAACATACACTTTTGTGCCGATTCCAAAACTGTTCATACGGTCTCCCTTAAAAGAAAGGGACAGGTATTTGTTTGAGGCTGCCTGATTTTTCAGGATGACAGCCGGGGCTGAGAGGCAATTGATCACGATGTCTTCCCTGCCGTCGTTGTCGAGGTCAGCGTAGGCCGCCCCATTGAAAAACCCCTTCAGTGCACCAGTACCCCATGATTCGCTGCTGTCGGCAAAATGCAGGTGGCCGTCCCCGCGAAATACAAAGGGGTGAGATGATCCTTCGGGCATCTTTTCCAGCATCGCCTGCTGGTATTCGGCCGGGCTGCCAAATGCACCGGGGTTTTTGATGTTGGAGAAAAAATTGATGAAATCGAGGTCCAGTGGTCGTTTTAAAATGCCGCTGGAAACAAAAAGGTCTTTGTTCCCGTCATTATCCAGGTCCACAAACAATGGGCTCCAACTCCAGTCTGTGGCGGAAACACCGCTGATCAGACCTACATCGCTAAAGCTAACAGCATCGCCGTTGTTTCTTTGCAGGCAGTTCCGGGAGTATTGGTGCTGGTATCCGTTCTTCACAATTTTTTGGAGGTAAGTGTCCAGATGCTCTCCGTTTCCATATGTTTTGAGCGTTTTTTCATCTCCGGGAAGCATGTCAGCCGTGAATACATCCAGCTGGCCGTCATTATTGAAATCCGCGATATCATTCCCCATGCTGTAACGGCTGTAGTGTCTGAAATGTGCCGCGCCGCTCTCGGTAAAACTGCCGTTGCCGTTATTGATATAATAATAGTCGTTTTCGTGAAAATCGTTGCCCACATAAATATCTTCCCACCCATCGTTGTTCAGGTCTGCCACGGCTACACCCAGGCCATAGCAGAGTTTGCTTTGATAGATGCCGGCGCTGGCTGAAACATCTACAAATTTCTGATGGCCATTTACGACATCATGCCTGAATAAACGTTCTCCGGAATGGGCGTCGAACGATCTTCGGTTACTTGTATCAGTTATATTTTGATTGGGGTGCTCTGATTGGTTAAGGATGAAACAATCCAGGTCGCCATCGTGATCATAATCAAAAAATACCGCTTGCGTGGAAAATCCTGAAAAATCCAGTCCATAGGCCGACGCGCTTTCTGTAAATGTTCCGTTGCCGTTGTTGATAAAGAGCTCGTTATGGCCGGCCAGGCCATGCATGTTGGCTATGGCGCAAACGTAAATGTCAAGCAGGCCATCGCCATTAACATCGGCCATGGTCACACCGGTACACCAGTCGGCGCTGCCCTGCACACCCGCTTGTTCGGTAATGTCTTCAAATTCAAAACTGCCCTTGTTCAGGTAAAGTTTGTTCTGCCCCTTTCTGTTGGCCGTAAAATAGATATCCGGCAGGCCATCGTTGTTGATGTCGCCGATGGCCACGCCACCACCGTTGTAATAGTAGATATAATTTAATATGCTGAGGTCAGGCCGCTCCGGTGTGTTGTTTATAAAATCAATATGGGTGTGGGAAGGCGACAAACTTTTCAACATCCTGTCCGATGGCTTTCCGCAGGCACAGGCAAGCCACAACAGTAAAATGGAAGGGATCCTATGTGGACATCGGGAAATCATATACACCTCAAGGGTTTTGTTCTTCAGAGATCCTCCATCGGCCACCACCGGGGCTCCTGGTCAGGAATGGCCTGCAGGTGAGGCATGATTTTTCTTTATGTTGTTGATCAGCCTGAATACCGTTTCTTCATTGTCTTCATAATCCACCAGCTGCCCGCTCGCCGAGTAAAGAAACATAGCCGGATATTTAAATGGTTTGAATTTAGAGATAAACTGGTTAAGCCCATCATACAGCAAAGTCACATTTCTGCGGTTTTTCAAATGAGGGGCATAGGAGGTCATGAATTTGGTCATCATTTCAGGAGGATCCGTAGAAACAAAAAATACGGCTGTTTTATCCAATGACTCGTGTTGCTTGTCGAGGCTGGCGGCTGCCTTCTGGCAGTGTTCGCAACCAGGGTCAAAAAACACAAACAGCATCATTCTTCCTCCCGGCAAATCACTTTTCTTAAAATACTTTTGATCCATCCGGTAAAAGGTGAAATCAGGCAATACCTGTGCTGGTGTTTGACCTCCTGGTACCTGTGCGCCTGATTTCAGCGTTGTTAGAAATGCGAACAATATCCAATACATTTTTTTCATACCGTGAATTTGTACCCCTGAAGAACCATTGTTGGTTGACCCTGTAAATTAGCTGTGATTTGGCCTAAAAACAAAAAAAGGGGAGAGTAGAAACACTCCCCGTTGGCAGTTGATTCTATATACAAGATGTTCAACTACCTGCTTTTGCTTATTGCCAAAATGTACTGCCCGTTTGAGTACAAAAAATTTTAACGGCTGTCTGCGGCAGACAGATCATAGATGGTCAGCGAGGACAGGGATGCTTCTCCCCGGCTGGCAAAAAAGGACAACAGGTTTGCATCTGCATCAGGAAAAACATAGCATGTCAGCACCTTTTCTCCATCCTTGAAAAAAACTTCCAGGGAAGATTTGTCAAAA
>DATJYH010000117.1:0-6925 GCA_035499675.1 Puia sp. | reverse complement strand
CATGGCCTGGACCACCACTCCCTGGACCCTCCCTTCCAACCTGGGATTGACCGTAGGACCTGCCATCGACTATGTATTGGTCAAAACCTTCAATCCTTACACGCACCAGCCAATTCACGTGGTGCTTGCAAAAGCATTACTGGGAAGATACTTTAAACCTGAATCGGAAAATACCGGTTTCGAAACCTATAAGGAAGGGGGCAAGTCACTTCCCTGGGCTGTGTTGTGTGAGTTCAAAGGAAAGGACCTGGAAGAATGTCGTTACGAGCAGCTCCTGCCTTATGAAGCCAATGGGCCTGAAAAAAGTGGAGGCGACCCGTTCAGAGTATTACCCGGTGATTTTGTCACCACGGAAGATGGTACCGGTATCGTGCATACGGCCCCCGCATTTGGAGCAGATGACTATAGGGTGGGTAAGAAATATAAGATCGGTATTCTTATTATGGTTGACAGGGAGGGAAAATTTGTGCAGGGTCTTGGTGAATTCAGCGGCCGTTTTGTAAAAAACTACAAAGATGATCCCGCCTATGTGGATGTGAACGTAGACATCTGCGTAAAGCTGAAAAAAGAAAACCGTGCCTTCAGGATCGAGAAATACGAACACAGCTACCCCCATTGCTGGAGGACCGATAAACCCATTCTTTATTATCCGCTTGATGCCTGGTTTATCAGGACCACGGCGCTGAAAGACCGGATGGTGGAGTTGAATAAAACGATCAACTGGAAACCCAGATCAACCGGGGAAGGCCGGTTTGGGAACTGGCTTGAAAATATGGTGGATTGGAACCTGAGCAGGAGCCGTTTCTGGGGAACACCCCTGCCGGTTTGGAGAACCGAAGATGGAGCCGAGGAAAAATGTATTGGGTCGATCAGTGAACTAAAGGAGGAAATTAAGCGATCGCTGGAAGCCGGATGTATGAAGATGAACGGAGCAAAAGATCCTGCATCGGTTACCGCCTGTATTGAACAGCTCTGTGCCGACCTGCACAAGCCCTATGTGGACAATATTATCCTGGCAAGCGACAAGGGCCTGCCGATGACACGCGTTCCCGACCTGATCGATGTATGGTTTGATTCAGGGGCCATGCCCTTTGCCCAATGGCATTTTCCTTTTGAAAATACAACAACCTTTGCCGCTAACTATCCCGCTGATTTTATTGCGGAAGGAGTTGACCAGACCAGGGGATGGTTTTATACCCTGCATGCCATTAGTGCATTGCTGAAAGAAGAAATTCAGGCGGAGCTGAAAAACCAGGGCTTCCCGGTCAGCGATCAAAAATACCCGGGCCTCGCATTCCGAACCTGTGTGTCCAATGGCCTGGTTCTCGACAAGAACGGGAACAAAATGAGCAAACGACTTGGCAACGTGGTTGATCCCTTTAAAACCATCGGCCAGTTTGGGGCAGATGCCACGCGTTGGTATCTTATAACCAATGTTTCCCCCTGGGAAAGTATGAAATTCGATATTGAAGGGATCCGGGAAGTGCAGCGGAAATTCTTTGGGACCCTTTACAATACCTACCAGTTCTTTGCATTGTATGCGAACGTAGACGGTTTTGCTTTTAAAGAAGATTATATCCCGATAAAAGACCGTCCCGAAATCGACCGATGGATCCTGTCAGCTCTAAACAGCCTGATAAAAAAAGTGACGGACAGTCTCGATGACTATGAACCCACGGTGGCTGGTCGTTTTATCGAAGATTTTGTGGATGAGCAACTCAGCAATTGGTATGTGCGGTTGAGCAGGCGCCGGTTCTGGAAGGGGGAATATGAACACGACAAATTAAGTGCTTACCAGACATTATACGAGTGCCTGGAAACGGTGGCCGGACTGATGGCACCCATCTCGCCGTTTTTCGCCGACTGGCTCTTTGGCAACCTGAATGATGTAACAGGCAGGAACAAGCAGGCCTCGATTCACCATACCCTCTTTCCCAAATCGGTGGATTCGATCGTTGACCCTGCCCTGGAAGAAAGAATGAAGCTGGCACAGGATGCGTCATCACTGATCCTTTCACTCCGTAAGAGAGTGAACATCAAAGTGCGTCAGCCCCTGCAGAAGGTGTTGATACCCGTGTTCACGGCGTCGATGAAGGACCAGCTGCAAAAAGTGGAAGAACTGATCAAAACCGAAGTAAACGTAAAGGAAATAGCCTACCTGACCGATACGGAGGGGTTTATCAAGAAGAAGATCAAGCCCAATTTTGTAGCGCTGGGCAAAAAGCTTGGCCCGAAAATGAAACTGGTATCGGAAGCACTGGCCGGTTTTACACAACAGGATATCGCCAGGTTGGAAAAAGAAGGGCAATATAGTTTGTTAATTAACAACGAACCCTTAATATTACAGGCTAATGAGGTGGAAATCAGCAGCGAGGATATTCCTGGCTGGATGGTGGCCACCAAAGGAGTCCTCACCGTGGCATTGGACGTTACCGTAACCCCGGCACTTGAAAATGAAGGGAATGCCCGCGAATTGGTAAACCGCATACAGAAGATCCGGAAAGACAATGGATATGAACTCACGGACAGGATCATGGTAAAAATCGCGGAAGCCCCGGCCCTCAAAGATTCTATAACGCAATATAATCACTATATTTGCGCCGAAATTTTGGCAGATACGCTCGAATTAGTACCAGAGATTACCAATGGCACTGAAATTGAAGTGAATGAAGTTCCACTAAAAGTCTTTGTCACAAAAAAAGCCTAACAGTATGGCAACCAAGAAGAAAGCGGCAAAACCCGCTAAAAAGACCACAGTTAAGAAAGCGGCCAAACCGGCGGCGCGGAAGCCTGTTTCCGCAAAAAAGCCGGCTGCCAAACCTGCTTCCAAGGCAAGTGCTAAAAAGCCCGCCAAAACTGTGGCCAAAAAGCCCGTTCCCGCCAAGAAGGTTGCTGTTGTTAAACCGGCTACAAAAAAGCCGGTCCAAACGGCCCATGCAAAAACAACTGCTGCAAAACCTGTTGCCCATAAAGTAGAAGCAAAAAAACACGAATCGAAGCACGAAGTAAAAAACACGGTACATGCTCCGGCAGCTTTTCATAAACAGCCTGAAATCAAAAAGCCCCAACAACCAGCCAAACCGGTCAAGGTGGTGATACCAGAGATCAAAACCAAAACGGTTCGTAAATATGAGCCGGAGTTTACAAAATCAGTTTTAGATACCCTACAACAAGAATCAAGCGGACCCACTATGAGATACAGCGATGCAGAACTTGCAGAATTCAGAGATTTGATCATGAAAAAGCTGGAGTCAGCTAAAAAAGAGCTTACTTATTTGCAGGGCCTGATTACCCGCAAGGATGAAATGGGAGGCGATGATACTGATAACCGTTACATGACCATGGAAGATGGCAGCATGAGCATGGAAAGAGAACAGCTCAGCCAGATGGCCAGCCGCCAGATCACGTTTATCGATCACCTGGAAAAGGCGTTGATGCGGATTGAAAACAAAACCTATGGTATTTGCAGGGTAACCGGCAAGCTGATCGATAAGGCGAGGCTGAAGGCGGTCCCTCATGCAACCCTGAGCATTGAGGCAAAGCAAACGATGAACAAGTAAGCGCCGCATGGCCTTTTCATACTATATTAATAGTAGAGGGATTGCTTACAGCAATCCCTTTGTTATGTGACGACCATTCTAATCAAATATTTATGCAAGCCAGGTATCTTTTCATCCTCATGGCCCTGGCCTTGGGCGCCATCCTCCCCACCCAGGCAGCCATCAACGCAAGATTAGCAAAATCAGTCGGCGGTCCTGTTTCTGCCGCCTTTGTGTCCTTCGGGGTAGGTACACTGGCGCTCCTCGTTTACCTGCTGCTTAGCAGGCAGATCCATATTCAGTCTGCTACGCTGCAACAATCACCCTGGTGGATTTGGACGGGCGGGCTGCTGGGTACTTTTTTTGTGGCTGGTATCGTGATCCTTCTGCCCAGGCTGGGTGTGGCCCTTTCGTTCAGCCTGGTAGTGGCAGGCCAAATGGCGGCGGCCATCATCTTTGACCATTTCGGGCTGCTCGGCATTCCCATCCGGGAAATTTCCCTCGGAAAAATAATTGGCGCCATCCTGTTGATTGCCGGGGTTGCGCTGATCAGGAAATTCTGACGCTTTTCTGCACCGCATAAAACAAATCACCCATGGACAGGAACGCTGTGCATGGGTGATTGGGCGATCCGACCGGTTTGTTTATTTCCAGAAAATATCCGGCATTGGTTTACCGAGCAGGTGGTTATAAATAAACAGGCTGCTTTCGTTGCGCAGGTGAACGGCCTTCAAACCTCCCCATCCATGTCTTTCCCCGGGGTAGATCATGAATTCAAAATTTTTGTCCAGGTCCTCGAGTTTATTGATCAACTGGATGCTGTTCTGCATGTGGACGTTGTTGTCCATGTTCCCGTGCGTAATGCGGATAAGACCCCTGTATTGTTTTACATAGGTTTGCGGGGAGGTAATTTTATACCCCTCCGCGTTGTCCTTAGGCTCACCCATGTAGCGTTCGGTATAATGGCTGTCGTACAAAGCCCAGTCTGTAACAGAATAGTTCGCCAATCCATGTGTAAACACATCCGCCCCGTAGGTGAGTGCCATGCAGGTAATATACCCCCCAAAGCTACCACCGGTGATGCATATGCGCGAGCTGTCAACAAATGCCTGGGTTCGCAGCCACCGGGCACAATCCATATAGTCTTCTATTTCAAACTTACCCAGCTGCCGATAAATATAGTTCATGCCTTCTTTTCCAAAATGTCCGCTGCTGCGGTTGTCCATCGCCACCTGGATCATTCCCTCCCTGGCCCACCACTGTGCTGTCAGGAATCCCCGGTTCCAACGGTCAAAAACAGTCCCTGCATTGGGTCCGCCGTAAATGCTGATCAGTACCGGGTATTTTTTAGATGGATCAAAATGAATCGGATAAGTGATGGTCATGGGCAGCTCAAACAAACCATCACGCGACTTTATCCTTACCAATTCGGTCCTGGATAACTCGTATTCATCAAAGGAGGGCCCCTTGCTGTTGGCCACTTCCCGGATCAATTTCCCGTTGTTGTCGATCAACTCCATGGCAGAAGGCGTGGACAGGTTGGAATAAGTGCAGATAAAATATTTTGAATGGGGAGAGGAGACGATGGCGTCGTATGAATAATCGCCCGTACTGAGACGTTTTAATCCTTTCCCGTCCATGTCAACCCGGTACAAGTCGAACCTAGCTGAGTTTTCTTTCCTGGCCTTGAAATATACCCGCTTTTCTTTTTCGTTTATACTTACCAGTTCGGTTACCGTAAAGGTTCCCTGTGTGAGCGGATTGGCGAGACTGCCATCCATATTATGCAGGTAAAGATGCATCCAGCCCGTCCGGTCGCTTTTGAGGATAAAATATTTATCACCTGGAACAAACTGCACCCTATCGTCCAGGTCAAGATCTATCCAGGTCTTCTGTGTTTCATCATACACAACTTTCTTGCTTCCGGAAGCGGGGTTCACCGAAAATATTTTTAACTCCTGCTGGCTTCTGGGCATCCAGAATACCCAGAGTGCACTACCATCGGGCGTCCACTGCGGGGTGCCAAAATATTGGTCGTCGGCTTCATTAAAATCCGCCCAGGTAGTCTGCGGGTTGTCCACGCTGGTGATGCCGACTTTCACCGCCGGGTTGGGGTCGCCAGCCTTTGGATAATGTTGTTTTTCCAGATATCCATGCTGTCCTTCCGAACCAAAAATGGGGAAAACGGGCACCCTGGTTTCGTCGAAATGCATATAGGCGATATGTTTGCTGTCGGGGCTCCACCAAAACGCCTTGTAGCGTGATGCGCGGCCAAGAATTTCTTCATAATAGAGCCAGGCTGCATAACCATTGTAGATATTATCGGACCCGTCCCTGCTGAACTGGATCTCTTTCCCCGTGGAAAGTTCTTTTGCATACAGGTCATTGTTTCTCGTAAAAGCCACCCACTTGCCGTCGGGTGACGCAGTAATGTTTTTTTCCTTCTCCGAAAGATGGTAGTACACTGCCGGCGAAGGAACGGGAGCGGCGTTTTTTTCTGCAGTGGCTGTTTTGGTTCCTGTTTTTACATCTACGGTGAACGGGTGCAATTTTCCCGAATCGTCTTTCTGGGTGATGAGGAAGTGATCATCGTCTGTCCACCCGATAACAGATGGCAGTGGGTTGAGCAATCCCGATGGGGCAGCCTTAAAAATCTGTTCGTAAGTCAGTTCTTTTTTTTGACCCCGGGTGGCGCCGGCCAGCAGGATAAAAAGAGCAAGACATGCCGGGAACCGTAAAAATTTTCTCATGTGTGTGTGTTTGAGGGTGGGAAAATACGAACGGGCGACCAATTTGCATCACCGACAAAATAATTTAGGGGAGGTTGCGGGCCGCAACCGGAGCAGGACCGCACATCGCAGCTGTTAATGGCTTCGTATAACAGCGGGCATTTTATTTTACTTCCTGCATTTCCACCAGCCTTTTATAAAACCCACCGCTGTTGATCAGCGCTTCGTGAGTGCCCCGTTCTACGATCCTGCCCTTTTGGAGCACAATGATTTCATCCGCGTGACGGATGGTGCTGAGCCGGTGGGCAATGACGATGCTGGTGCGGTTTTGCATCATGTTGTTGATGGCGTCCTGTACAAGCCGTTCGCTCTCCGTGTCCAGGGAGGAAGTGGCTTCATCAAGAATGAGGATTGGCGGATTTTTCAGTACTGCCCGCGCAATGGTAAGGCGCTGGCGTTCTCCCCCGCTGAGTTTACTTCCCCTGTCGCCGATATTGGATTGGTAACCCTCTTCTTTTTGCATGATAAAATCATGCGCGTTGGCAATCCTGGCGGCGCGCTCAATATCGGATTGGTTTGCCCCGGTGGTTCCCAGTGCTATATTAGCTGCGATGGTATCATTGAAGAGAATAGGTTCCTGGGTAACGATACTCATCT
>DATJYH010000116.1:0-13209 GCA_035499675.1 Puia sp. | reverse complement strand
ATCCCGCGGAGGTAAACCATGGGCCACCCGTTCACTGGGAGAATGGTCCGTGATCACCATATATTCATAGGCAGGAAATTTTTTCAGCAGGTAACCCGCAATAGATTCGATTTTTTCCGCTCCATCGCTCCAGGTGCTATGCATGTGCATATCCCCCCGTATATCTTTCTCTTCAACCAACAAAGGCAATGATTTTTTTGCCGCGGCGTCAATTTCTCCGCGTTGCTCCCTTAACTCCGGTGGGATGTAGTCAAGACCAAATAGCTTGTATATTTCTGCTTCGCTTGCACCGGCCAGCTTCTTATTGTTTTTTGCCTCGAACACCCCGTACTCATTGACCTTCCATCCCCGGCTCTTGGCCCAGGTTCGCAGGTAAACCGTATGTTCACGTGAACCGGTGAAATAGAGCAGGGCGGCGCCGTACTCTTCCGGGTGAACCAGTCGCAGGTCCACCTGTGTGTTCGTGTTTTCCACCAAAATACTGGCCTTGGTTTCCCCGCCGGCAAGTACGGTTCGCACCGCAGGAAGTGAGGTGAACTTGTCAATAATCTTTTTCCAGTCCTTTTTGTCGGCCGTTGCCACCAGATCGATATCCCCGATTGTTTCTTTTTTTCTCCGAAGGCTGCCCGCGATGATTGCTTCCCGCACCCCCGAAATATTTTTCAGGTCATCCAGCATTTCACCGCCCAAATGCATGGCGTCCCAAAGCAACATACGTCCCTGGGATGCGGCAAACAGCGTTAACCCGCGCCGCATGTTTTCTATTTTTTTCTCTCCGAATCCTTTCAGCTTCTCCATTTTTTTGCCTTCCAACGCTGCCAGCAGTTCCGCCCGGTTGCCGATGCCCAATTTTTCATGAAGGATCTTTACCGTGGCTGGTCCAAATCCGTTCACGTCCATCAGCTCCAGCAAACCTACGGGTACTTTTTTCTTCAGTTGTTCAAAAGTGCTGATCCTGCCGGTTTCCAGGTACTCTTCTATTTTTTCCGCGATGCTTTCACCCACGCCCTTCAACTCCTCCAGTTGTAGAATGCTGCCGGCATAGACCGAAACATCCTCTTCCAGGCCGGCGATCGTCCTGGAGGCATTGTCGTAAGCCAATGCCCTGAATTTTTCCCTGCTTCCCAAATAGCGGTAACAGGCAGCCATCTGGTGAAAAATGGCAGCCAGCGCCTGGTTGTGGTCTGTTTGCGCGCGTGATTTGGCCATGTATCCAATTTACTTTAATTCAGATAAATGCCGAAAATATTTCGTCCCTAATGAGCACAATCAAAAAAAGCTTTGATGCCTGTCATGGGCGTAGGACGCTGTATGGGCTATTTTTGAACAGTAATAAATATTCCTCAAATATCTAAAATAAAAGGAGGTCTTATGACAAGCAATTCTTTAATCAAGAACAGGGACTGGTTCCCTACCTTGTATGATGATTTCTTTAAACCCTTTAATGACTGGTTCGATACGGGTAATGTTTTATCAGGAAGGGTAATGACCATTCCGGCTGTCAATATCACGGAAGGCAAGGATGATTATAAAATTTCCGTAGCTGCTCCTGGCATGAAAAAAGAAGATTTTAACATTGATGTGGAAGGGAACATGCTTACCATCAGCTGTGAAAAAGAAGAAAACAAAGAAGAAAAAGACAGCCGTCAAACGCGCCGTGAATATAATTACTCTTCCTTCAGCCGGAGTTTTACATTGCCGGATGAAGTTTTCCAGGACAAGATTGATGCCACCTACAACAATGGTGTACTCAATTTGACTTTGCCAAAGAAGGAAGAAGCAAAGAAGGTTGCATTATCCAAGCATGTAGCCGTTAAATAGTGTTGGTTGGTTTTAGCGCCCTGCCTCTATTGGCGGGGCTTTTTGTTTTATAGCCCGCCTGGAAAGTATGAATTGGATTTACATCAGCTCACCATGTCCAGCAGTTTCTTCTCGTTCAGGATTACAATGCCGGCTTCCTGGAGGTCGATCAGTTTTTCATTCTTGAAGTCGCTGAGTGTCCGTACAAGTGATTCGGTAGCGGTGCCGGCAAGGGCAGCCATGTTTTCGCGGCTGATATTGATGGCGCCGCCGTATTTTTTATGCAGGAGGAGAAGGCAGTTGGCTACTTTCATGCGCAGGGAATTGTACGCAAGCCCCAGGAGGTGATCTTCTTTTTCGCCGATATTTTGTGCCATCATGTCGAGAAACTTTTTTACGGCTTCCCGGTTGCTGTTGATCAATTCCTCAAACTCTTCCCGCGGGATGATGGCCAGTTCCGCATTTTCGATCGCTTCCGCGGTTTCCTTATAGGGCATTCCTTCCAACAGCGCCACATAGCCCAGGAAATCACCTTCTTTATGAATATCGATCACCAGTTCTTTTCCCTCGCCATTCGTCTTATACGTTTTCACCTTTCCTTTAGTGAGATAGTACAGCCGGGAAGGACGGTTCCCTTCAGAATAAATGATCTGTTTCTTTTTGTACCTGTTGATGTTCCGGTTTTCTGTAAAAGTCTTTAAAAACTCGCGGTCGGCCTGTGGATCCCCCGGTCTGCTTCCCTGCTGCGACAGCTCCTGTTTCAACGATTCAACTTTTTTCAGCCGACTCTCTACCGCATTCAGTAATTCCGTCTCTTCAAATGGTTTGCTGATATAATCGTCCGCTCCCAATTCCATGCCTTTGCGCAAATCGGCTCTTTCGGTTTTTGCCGTGAGGAAAATGAATGGGGTATTGCGCAATGCACTATTTTGATGGAGCAGGTGCAATACGCCGTAGCCGTCCAGTACCGGCATCATCACGTCGCAGATGATCAGGTCGGGGTGTTCTTTTAATGCCAGTTCAACGCCCAGTTTACCATTTTCAGCGGTGAAGACCTGGTAGTTGGCCAATGAGAGGATTTCCGCGGTATTTTCCCGGATGGTGGCGTTATCCTCGATCAGCAGTATTTTTTTCATGTGTAATTCGCAGGAGGTTGTCCTTTAATAAGCAAAGATTGCCTGGGGCTCTTTCAAAGGCAATGATTTACTTCAGTTGCCGGACTGATTTTCTTGCGCTGTTACAGTCTCATGCCCGTTGTTACATTCCAGGCGCTGTTTCCAGGCCGGATATCATCAGAAAAATTGACCTTCGTCATTAAACTGTAAACGGGAGCGGGGTAATTTTATAAAAAGTTGCATGGTTTATTGATGAATGGCAACGAATGATTTTATTAAACCAACCGAAACAGCCATGAAACAGCACGCTGCAAATTACTCACCGCACGGACTTATATATCCGGGGATTTATCAGCCCTTACCGGACAAGGAGCGGGAAATCAGCCGGCAATTAAGAAGGAAAGGTGGGGTGAAGCTTCACCCTGCCTCCAGGATTTTCAAAGAAAATGGCTTATACCGGATTGAAGTGCCTGCTCCGGGTTTCAGCAAAGAGGACTTTGTGGTATATACCAATGGCCCGCTGCTTTCCATCAATGGAAAACGGAAAAAACTACCCGAGCCGGAAACAAAGAACCTGGCAGAGGAAGCTTCCATGGAAGAAGCAATCGCCTGGGAGGTCTCCCTTCCCGCCGATGCAGATACGGATTTTGTAGCCGCGGAATGCAGAAACGGAACACTGTATTTGTATGTGTACAGATCGCCCAATCCTTCCCCGAAGCATAGAAACAGGGTCGTGGTATATTGAATAAAGGAAAAAAGACGCCAGGAAAATTCCTGCAGGTTTGGGGGTGAAAATTTAAGGTCGCCCTCTTTTGATGTTATGCACAGGGAGTTTGCGACCTGATGGGCTCCAAAACGCCTGCTGGTTGTATGGTTTAGAGTAAGTAATTAATTTGGGAATGGGTAGAAACCGCAGTTTCTTTCCATCTCCTGAGCCGGGGCAACAGTTCAACCGCTTTACGGATTATTTCATCCGAGCCATTTCTTTTCCTGAGCTCGCTGGTTACCACTTTCTTCATGTCGTCAAGCGTCATTTCCGGATGGACAAAATGCCCTCCTTCGTAACAATATTTACAATATTCCTGATTTTTTGATCCATCGGATTCCGTGCCCATCAGGTCTGTTGTTGCCAGTGGCATGCTGCAACTTTGGCAAAAATGATATTCTTTCATATGATATGTTTTAACATTTCTTCAATGATATTCTTCCCTCATGCTGAACTTCCAACCATCTGTTATCATCAACATCATCGCCGGATGAGTTTGACTGACACCAGTAAACGAACACTTCAGGAATGGCCGGAACAAGGTGGAGAAAAGTCAACGATATTTGTCCGGGGCTGCCATCAGGTCATCCGCATCGGCAAGACGCTCCTGTCACGCTTTTACCGTGGACATGATAACATCCGGCAGTTCCTGTCCCTGCCTCACCTTTTCGTCTACGAGGATCCGCAGTTCTGCCAGTACGGAACGCACTGCATTCCCGAAACTCTCTGCCGCCCGGTGTACAAACATTTTCTCGCCAAAAGCCGTCAGCTCAATTTCGCAGACCCTGGAAGCAGGACCTTCATCTGCAACCTCTTTCAGGTTGATCCGGGCTGCAATCAGGCTTTTATCCCTGGCATACATCTCCATCAGCTGGTCCCTGATAAAATCGGTGATCCATTCGCCGGCCTCACCATGAAGCATCGTAAATTCGATTTTCATGAATAGAAATATTATTTGAAATAAAAATGACTGGATCGGTTACGCATAGCTTCAGCGCTTGCATGAACCCCGCCAAAAACGGCCGGCATACCGGCAATATCCTTATCACCTGGACAGTGCTTGCCGGCCGCCGGCCGGTAACTTTAAGACTTATTGTATTTTTCCACTTCTTCAATTTCCCCATTTTCCACTCTCACCAAAATGATCTTCTGGCTGTCTTCCACATTGACTACCCAAATATCCCGCTGGTCCTGGTTGACGTAAATCACTGACATGATGCTATAGTCATAATAACTGGACTTTACAATTTTGCGAACATCGTCAGGCAGATTCTGTTCATGGCCATAACGGATATGGTAAATCAACATACCATTGTTTTTGTACAGCGCCCTGTTGGACTGGTCCTTTGTCATGAACTTTACCAGGTAGTTCTTGTCGAGTTTGTACCAGGCAGGGTTTTCTGCATCTGGGAAAGAGGCTTCAAATGCTTTGGCTACGTCGTGGGAAACTTTGGAAGTAGCTGTTACGGTTACAGAGGGTAGGGTTTTGAAAGTGGTGTCCTGCGCGTATACACCCGCAGCCGGCAGAATAAGGCAAATGCCGACCACTGCTTGCCATAATAGTTGCTTTTTCATGGTGTATCTTTTTTGGTGAATGAAATAATTACTCATATCCCTGCTCTACTTCGTCCCGGATAAACCGATAAAATCAAAGCCAATTCAGATGATGCAAAGTAGATCACGCACAGCGCTGCGTAAAGGATGGCAGTCAAAGTTCCTGTTGATTGTGGTCAAAATGGCGGCAATTGGGGAACCGGTGTTTTTCTGCAAATGTTTTTTACCGGTGCCCTATGTTGTACCCGGGCGATTGTGGCGGGCAGGCTCAAATGGCTGAGGAGGTTCAAAGCGGTCAAGGAGCTTTCTCATTGGAGAAAACCAGCGGAGACCTATCTTTGAAGCGGGAATCATGTAAATTCGGCTAATCAATCAGGAACACGATGCAATCAACCACCTGTTTCATAGACGGAAAAGAATGCCGGTTGGACTTTGACAGAACCAGCATTACAAGCGGTACACTTTATCATGGTACCGTTTTCGAAAGACATGTATTTGATTTTTTTTTCGTGGTTTTTGACAATGGATCCCCTATGTTATTTTCTCCACTCGACACTACCGAGCCCAGAAAAATAGCGATCGTTACCGCGGTCAAAAATGCTGAAGAACATCATACCAGGCCTGATAACCCTTTATCCAATCTCATCTTTTAGAGGAAGTGCCGGCACAGATGAACCGGATGGCTTCGTCCGTCGGCAGATTCGCCCTTTTTCTTTATTCATACCGCAACGCTTCTATTGGATCGAGGCGGGAGGCCTTTTGCGCGGGGTAATACCCAAAAAATATTCCCGTAACGGCACAGACCACAAAGGACAATACGATGGAAGACTCCGTGATCAGCGTTGGCCAGGACAGGAGATAGCTGACCAGTTTGGTAGCCGTTATCCCCAGGATCACGCCCAGGAGTCCGCCGGTTACACTGATCATGATTGCTTCGGTAAGAAACTGGAAGAGGATGTCCGTTCCGGTGGCACCGATGGACATGCGCAACCCGATCTCACGGGTTCTTTCGGTGACGGACACATACATGATGTTCATGATGCCAATGCCCCCTACCACCAACGATATGCCTGCAATGACTGCCAGCAGGATGGTCAGCAGCGAGCTGGTAGAGCTGAATGTGTTGATGAGTTCCTGCATGGTCCTGACCGCAAAATCGTCGATATCGGAGGGCTTGAGCCGGTGCGAGACCCGGAGGATTTGCCCGATTTCCGCGGAAGCAGCATCGGTTGAATTTTCATCCAGTGAAGAAGCGTAGATATTTTGAAAATAGATGCTGGAAAGGATACGTTTTTGCACGCTGGTATAGGGTGCAATGATCACATCATCCTGGTCCTGGCCAAATGCATTCTCACCCTTGGGAGCCAGGGTGCCGATTACCAGGAAGGGTATCTTGGCAAAACGGATGTATTTTCCGATGGGGCTCTCCCCGTGCGGGAATAGATTGTTGATGACTGTTTGACCGAGCAGGCAAACCTTTGCCTCCACATTGATGTCTTTGTCGGTAAATGCTACACCGGAGGCCAGTGGCCATTCCCGGATAATGTCGAGGTAGCTGGTATTGACACCCTGCATGTTGGTGGGCCAGTTGTTGTTTCCATAAATGGCCTGGCCCCTGGCAGAAGCGGAAGGAGAAACTGCTTTCAGGTAAACGGCTTTTTTCTGAAGCGCCTTTACATCGTCAATGGTAAGGGTCTGTACATTCGTGGCGTCCAGCCTCGCCCCGCCCTGTACATTGCTGTTGGGCCGGATCACGATCATATTGGAGCCCATGGCCGACAACTGCGTCTGGATGCTTTGCTTGGAACCTTGCCCGATGGCCAGCATGGCGATGACGGAAGCCACGCCGATGATGATGCCCAGCATGGTGAGAAAGGCGCGCAGTTTGTTTCTGCGCAGGGCTTTCAATGCAATCTTCATCAGGTTCGCAAGGTTCATATCGGCTTTTTTTAGTAGGTATCAGCCGCCGGGAGCGTGGCCAGCGTTTCCCTGGCAGATCGTTTCTTTTCGTTGATGCTGTCTTTTTGCAGTTTGCCGTCGCGCAACACAAGGGTACGGCTGCAGAACGATGCAATATCCGGTTCGTGGGTCACGAAGATGATGGTCCGCCCCGACTTTTCATTCAGTTCCTGGAACAGTTCCATGATGCTGTAGGAAGTACGGGAGTCGAGATTGCCCGTGGCCTCGTCGGCCAGGATCATCACGGGCTCGTTGATGATGGCACGGGCGATGGCCACGCGTTGTTGCTGACCGCCCGACAACTGGTTGGGGGTATGGTGCATCCTGTCCGACAGCCCCACGGCTTCCAGGGCGTGTATGGCTTTTTCCCTCCGTTCCCGGCTGGTTACATTTCGGTTATACAATAACGGTAGTTCCACATTTTCAACCGCCGAAGTGCGAGGCAGCAGGTTATAGGTCTGGAACACAAAACCGATCTTTTGGTTCCGGATATGTGCCAGTTCTTTGCGCGACAATCGCCCGATGTCCGTATCGTCGAGCAAATAGGAGCCCGAGGTAGGCTTGTCCAGGCAGCCCAGGATATTCAGCAGCGTGGTCTTCCCCGAGCCGCTGCTGCCCATGATGGCAACAAACTCGCCGGTCATGACACCGAAAGACACATCCCTGAGAGCCCGCACAATTTCAGCGCCCATGGTAAACTCCCGCCGGATGTTCGTCAATTTAAGTATCTGGTTGCTCATGGCTGTTTGATTTATCTTCCGGCCGGTCTCCGGGCGGTGGGCATAAAAGGGCTTCTTGCCGGCGCGGATGCCGTACCTGTTTTGGCTGCCGAGGAAGTTTGCGCCAGCACCACTTCATCTTTCTCAGAAAGGCCTGACAATACCTGTACAAAGTTGTCGTCGGTAATACCTGTATATATTTCTTTGTTGATCAGACTGTCGCCGGACCTGGTCCACACCGTAGCCCGCTGCAAAGGCATTCCACCCCGGTTCGTCGAAGCGGCTTTATTGTCCTGCGGGCCTGCTGAGCGTGGTTTTTGCGCCTGCAGGGTATCCGGTGGGAACGGGCTTTTCCGAGGCGGCCCGGCCTGCATTTTAAATTGTTTAGAAAGATCGCCCGCCGGCTTAAATTTGAGCGCTTTCCCGGAAATCAGCAATGCATGGGGTTCTTCGCTGGTATAAATGAAGATATTGGCAGTCATCCCGGGCTTTAGTTTCAGGCTGTCGTTCGGGGCCTGGACAATTGTCGTATAGGTGACCACGTTAGCTGATACCTGTGGTTCCAGTCGGATCTGTCCCACCGTACCGGTAAAGACATCATCCGGGAAGGCATCCACCGTAAAGCTGACATGCTGACCCAGGGCTACGGTCCCGATATCCGCTTCGTCCACTGCTGCCTGCACCTGCATTTTTGTAATATCCTTGGCGATGATGAACAGTGTAGGTGTATTGAAGCTGGCTGCGACAGTTTGACCAATGCTGATGTTTCGGGTAAGCACAACACCGTCGATCGGTGAATAAATATCACAATAGGAAAGATTTTTTTGCGCGGCGTCCAGTTGTGCCTGTACGCTCGCCACGGTGGCTTTGGCCGCATTGTACTGGTAGCTGGCGGTTTCAAAATCCTGTTTGCTGATGGCGCCTGTTTTGTACAACAGGTCCTGCCGGTTGAAAAAATCATTTTGATAGATCAATTGTGCCCTGGCCACTTCCAGGTTGGCCTGGTATTGGTTTACCTGTGCCAGCAAGAGGGACTTATCCAGCTGCGCAATCAACTGACCTTTCTGTACAACGGAATTGAAGTCGACAAATATTTTTTTGATGGTGCCCGAAACCTGTGAACCCACCGTTACCGTATCCACCGGTTCGATGGTGCCGGTGGCGGTAACCGTTTTTGAAATATAACCATACTGGGGCCGTTCGGTTTCCAGGTAAACAGATTGCCGTTTCCCACGCCGGTTCAGCATCCACCAGGTCAGCCCAACTGCGAGTACCAGCACAACCACCGCAATAAGGTATTTATGTTTCATGTCATGTGTGATTTAAAGTTTCACCGGTATTCCCTTATAGAAATTATAGATCTGGATATTCAGGGCAGCGGCGTACTTGGCTTCCAGGTAACCCTGCAGCGCCTGTATGTACAGGTTCTTTTGTTGTAATAACTCCACCGTGTTGGAAGCCCCTACTTTGAATTGCTCGGATGCCACCCGGTAACTTTCCTGGTTGGCCCGGAGTTGTATAACGGAAGCATCGTATTGTGCCTGCGCATTCAATACGCTGATGTAGGCCTGCTCCACCTGCTGCGACAGTGTGGTTTGCGTTCCCAGCAGGGAAAGTTTTGCCTGGTCCACAGCGATCCTGGAAGTTTCCACCTGTGTTTTATAGATCCTGTTGTTGAAAATGGGTATGGAAATGGTCAACCCCAGCCGCTGGTAAAAATTGTTGTCGAGTTGTTTCAGGTAGTCGACAGACTCATTATTGGAATACCCGGTGGCCAGGCCGGCGCCGATGCTGGCAACCGGCCAGGTTTGCGCACGCGCCATTTTGAGGTCTGTTTGTGCCATCTGTACGCCCAGTTGTGCATTCCTGACCTCGGGGCGGGTTTGCAAAGCGGCCGCCTGAACATCTTCCAGCGGCGAAACAATCGCCGTGGCAATGAGTGTATCAGGCATGGCAATGTTCATTTGATAGCCGGACGGAAGCTGGAGCAATTGTTTGAGCGAAAGAACATTCTGCCGGTAGGCGCTTTGCGCAGCAACGAGATTGTATTGATCCGTTGCGGACTGGGCCTCCAATACCGTCAGCGCATTCCGCGCAATACTGCCCGCGTTGTATTCAGCCTTTCCCTGTTCCAGTTGTGCCAGGGAAGTTTTTAAAAGGTCTTCTACATACACAATATTTTCTCTGGCCAGCAGCACGTTCAAAAAATCCTGCGTGATTTCAATAGTCAGGCTGTTTTCCAACTCCTCCACATTCAGACCGGCCGATGCCAGGTTCATATGCTGCAGGCGTATGTTGAGGTTGATGTAACCTCCATTGAATACAACCCAGGAGGAATTGACCCCGTAAGAACTGCTGAACGAGGATTGCGTGGCAAATCCCCCGATCACGGGATTTGCATTGGTGCTGTGGGTGAGCGTTTGTGAAATACTGCCAAGCAGGTTGGGATACCTCGCTGCTTTTGCCAGCAGGAGTTCCTGCTCGCTGACTTTTTTGCTCAAGCGGATGGTATTGAGTTGGATATTGTTTTTCAGTGCAAAACCCAGGCAGGTTTGCAAATCCCACTTGGCCGGGAACTGCAGGCTATCATAATTCTGAGCCTTTGACAGCATCGTCATGAGCAACAGTATACCTGTTAGCAGCAAATTCATGCCAAGTCCCGATTTTCCGCGTGTAGCCATCTGATTCCCAAAAATATCCAGGATGCCAGGGGCGGATTATGATCATAATCAGTATCCACTATGACTTTTTGAATTCCTGGCCGCGGCCGTTGTCAAGGAAGGATTGGTGAAATAAGTGCCCGAATGCTTCAGCAACCACTGGTAAGTTTTCACAATGGGAAATCATTGTTTCAGGAAAGCAATGATCTTGTTTCTTTCTTCATCGGTAAGCAATGCGCGGCTTTGCATGTGCAGACCGACCGTTTCCCATTGCTCAGGCGAAAAAGTAGCCGGGGAGGGTGTTTTATGACAGCGCTGGCAATTCTCCGCCCACAACTGCGCGCCGGATTTTGCCGCCACCTTCTGGCTGGGCTTGCAACCGATCACACAGGTTCCCGCGATCACTGCCAACAGGAATATCAGCATGGATATAGAAACTTTTATGGAAATGCTTTTCATGACTTTCCGTTTTAAAGTTGGATGGAAAATTGGACAAAGAGGGTATTTGACTGGGTTTGGACGCCCTGGCTGCCGAGTGCCGTACTGTTATTGTTGTTCCATTGATACGCACATTTGATAACCGTTCTCCAGTTCAGCCAGTAAAGAACAGCGGCTTCGGAAATATCGGTCTTCCCTCCCCACAATGAACCACTCGGTGCAACACTGGTGCTATAACGGTAAGCGAGTTCAAAATTCTTCAGCCCTTTGCTGGATGATCCGGTTGGCCGGATAGAAGCCTGTGCAAACAAAGAGGTGGAAAGATTGTCGAAGGTATACACACTGGAGTCCGCCGCGTTGGTAAATTGCTCGCTGGTAATGAAGATATTATTGTATTGACCCTTGATGTTGACCAGAAAGGGACTGAACAGTTTCACATACTGCAGATCAATCGCAAAGGCCTTTTCGTAAGCGCTGTGGTCCGGTGCACCCGCGTCACCCACCGCCAGGGTTTTGATTGAGCCTTTAATCCTCCTGCAGCCAACAGGCAAACCGTTAAGAGAGTGATTGTGCCGGAGGGGGTCATTTTTTTGAGCATTGAATACGTATACATAACTTGAGATTTATGGTGAAGCATAGCACACCTGATAAAACATTGTTCCAACATCAAATATATCAGGTCGTGCGAAGCGGAATCATGACCTTCGTCAATCATTTGCGTGATGGCGGCTGCCACCAGCCATTCCGGGATTTTTCGGTGTTGCCGGGTCGTAACGGCCCGGGTCAGGTTATATTGGGATGAGTAATGTTTCGGAAGAGCTGATCAGGATCATTGACATCGTGCCGGTATTTTTGTATCATTCGGTTTTGGTGAAAGAGCACGTATTTCCTGTCTGCGTCTTGCAAAGGATGGTTTCACAGTTGTCTCAGCGCAAAAAATGTACAGTATGATTGAACCACTCATGCCCACGGAAAGCGAAGCCAGGTTCGTGATCCAGAAAGTGCAACCTGCATTGCTGGGTCTTATGGATGGATCGGTATCCACGCTGGCTCCTATTTTTGCCACGGCCGGACTAACGGGGAAGCCTATCCAGGCCTTTTATGTGGGGTTGGCTGCTTCGCTGGGAGCCGGGATCAGCATGGGCCTATCAGAAGCTTTATCAGACGACGGAAAGGTAACCGGCCGCGGCAGCCCGCTGATACGCGGGGCGATCACTGCTTTATCAACAGCGATCGGCGGAATGCTGCATACGTTTCCTTTCCTGGCTCCTGATATCCGGCTGGCTTTACATATTGCTTATGCTGTCGTGATCATAGAATTACTTGGCATAGCGGTCATTCGGTACCGCTTTATGAAATCCCCCCTGCTGACAACCATCCTGCAGGTGATAATCGGCGGTGCTATTGTTTTCCTGATCGGGGTACTTCTGGGAAAATTCGGGGCGGGGGGATAGCCGGTGGACTGACATATATCATGGTGTTAAATGAAATAGGTCATGGAGCGCAGGAAGGATGCGAAGTAATTTTGACCTTATAAAATGCCAGCCATGAAGAAGATACTATTTGTTTGCGACGGTGACAATTTTCCTGAAGGAGCGTTTGAATTTATCAACCAGTTACGCCAGCAGGAGCCCATATTTGCAAAGGGAATATTCTTCAATCCCATCGATTTTCAACAGCTGATTGCCATCTCCTATATGCCCAGTAGTGAGCCCTATACCAAACTCAGGGAAAAGGAAAAGAGGGTAGTGGCCGAAAGCAGGGGCCGTTTTGTTGAAAAATGCGATGCAAACCATATCAAGCATCACGCGGATGACAGGCTTTGGGAATGGGACCGCGATACTTTTGCAAGAGAAACCCGGTTTGCCGACCTGGTGGTCATCAGCGAACAGTTGTTTTGTGCCGGATTGCTCGCTGATCAGCCAAATTATTTTATGCAGGAAGCGCTGCACGCTGCCGAGTGCCCGGTGATGGTGATACCTGAAATGTTTACAACTTTCGATCGCATGGTAGTAGCCTATGATGGCAAACGGGAAAGTGTTTTTGCCTTGAAACAATTTTGTTACCTCTTTCCCCGGTTCACCGATCTGCCCACTGAATTTGTGTATGTGAAGAACGAACAAGGCAATGAAGTGCCCGATGTAACACTGCTGAAAGAATATGCATCCCTGCAATTTAACAGCCTGAGCATTGAAAAG
>DATJYH010000115.1:0-13621 GCA_035499675.1 Puia sp. | reverse complement strand
GATGGCCTTTGCCCATCTTGTTTACCCCGGTGCCGTGCATACGCGTTTGCATCATTCGCTGGGTGCCTACCACCTCATGCACAATGCGCTGTCGGAACTCAAGGGAAAAGGATTTGCCATCAATGCCGAGGAAGAACTGGGCGCCAAGATCGCGATCCTCCTGCATGATATTGGTCATGGCCCATTTTCACACGCGCTCGAAAATGAACTGATAGAAGATGTGCAACATGAATCTATCTCCATCCTGATCATGGAGGTGTTGAATGAATATTTTGAGGGCAGGCTCGGGATGGCCCTCGCCATTTTCAATAATGAATACCCAAAGCGTTTTTTGCACCAGCTGGTATCGGGGCAACTGGATGTTGACAGGATGGACTACCTGAACCGGGACAGTTTTTTTACCGGTGTTTCGGAGGGCGTGATCGGATACGACCGTATCATCAAAATGCTCACGGTAGAACAGGGCGAGCTGATGGTGGAGGAAAAGGCTGTTTATTCCATAGAAAAATTCCTGGTTTCCCGCCGCCTGATGTACTGGCAGGTGTATCTCCACAAAACCGTGCTTTGCGCGGAAAAAATGCTCGTGCAGGTCATTCGTCGCGCGAAGGAGCTCATTGCCACGGGGCATCCGCTGACCTCCTCCTCGGCCATATTGGATTTCTTTTTACAGCGTGCTGACGCCGAGGCGATCGAAACCCATCTTGAGAAGTTCTGCATGCTTGATGACTTTGATGTTATGTCGGCCGTCAAACACTGGATGAACTATCCCGATAAGGTACTCTCGCATTTGTGCCGCTCGCTGATCGACCGGACCCTGCTCAAGGTAAAACTACAGGCGGTTCCGTTTGAAGAGGAGACGGTCAGCAAGCTTAGAAAAAAAGCCGCGGAACAGCTTGGTATCTCACAAAAAGAAGCCGCCTACCTGGTATTTACCGGCGAAACAGTAAATACTACCTATGATCCTTCCGACGAGCGTATCAATATTCTATTTAAGGACGGTTCCGTGAAAGATATTTCCAAAGTTGACAATGCCTTAATTCACCAGACCCTCGCCAGCCCCGTGAAAAAATTTTATATTTGCTACCTGAAGGACGCCACCGGCACCGAAGTATAGCTTATTGAGGAGTTCAGCGCCAACTGTAGGGTCACCAGCACCTGCCGGCCACCCGATGGGGCAGGTAAAATAGTTAAAGCAAAATAACATGCAGTTTACAGCAGCACAAATAGCGGCCATGATACAGGGAAGGATTGAAGGCGATCCATCGCTGGCAGTAGGGTCCTTTGGAAAAATAGAAGAGGCCGTAGCCGGACAACTTGCCTTTTTGGCCAATCCCAAATATGAAGAATACCTCTACAGCACCGGTGCCAGCATCATCATCATCAATGAATCACAGGAATTGAAACAGGCGTTGAAGGCAACACTGATCCGTGTTCCGGATGCCTATACGGCCTTTGCCGCACTATTGTCAAAATACCAGGAACTGGCTGCCCAGCAGATGACCGGCATCCAGGAACCATCTTATATTTCCAAAACAGCCAAACTGGGGGATAAGATATTTGTAGGGGCCTTTGCCTATATCGGCGAACATGTGGAGATCGGGAATAACGTAAAGATATACCCGCAGGTGTATCTCGGGGATCATGTAAAAGTAGCGGACAACAGCGTCATCTACCCGGGTGTAAAGATCTATCACGACTGTGTGATTGGTAAGAACGTTGCCATCCACGCGGGGACGGTGATCGGCAGCGATGGCTTTGGGTTTGCACCCCAGGCCGACGGAAGTTTTAAAAAAGTACCCCAAATGGGAAATGTAGTGGTGGAGGACAATGTGGAGATCGGGGCCAATGCCAGCATCGACCGGGCTACCATTGGTTCCACCATCATCAAAGCGGGCGCCAAGCTCGACAACCTCATCCAGGTTGCACACAATGTAGAAGTGGGTCATAATACGGTGATCGCGGCGCAGGCCGGTGTGAGTGGCAGTACCAAGATCGGCAACAACGTGATGATTGGCGGGCAGGCAGGCATAGTGGGTCATATCCAGATTGCAGACGGTAGTAAGATCAATGCACAGAGCGGGGTTAGCAAATCCATCAAGGTTCCCAATTCAGCGGTGACCGGCTCCCCTGCCTTCGACTATACCAGCGCGTTACGCAGCCAGGCCGTGAGCCGCAATCTCCCCGAACTGGAAAAAAGGATCAAGGAACTGGAAGGGTTGGTGAAGCAGTTGATGAAGGAGAGCGTGTAAGGAGTTGACAGGGCAGATAGCGGACCGTGTCCGCCGAATCCGTCTTAGGCGGAACAGGCGGATGACCGATGGCCGTCCAATGGTTTAAAGTTCAGGATACTATTCAACAGGTTGTCGTCGCTTGTATCCCCCTCACCCGTATCTCGTATCACACATCCCCTTTACAGCTTTTTGTATCTTTCAACAAACTTTCTCTTATGTCAGACCAGGCAAAATTCCTCGAGGCCGTTAAAGGCGGCTATACCTTCAAAACAGAAGCGGCAAGAATCGGGATCGGGATGCTGGATGGAAAAGCAGTCCCCGGCGCAGAGATCAACCTGCCCCTCAAAACCATGAACCGGCATGGGCTCATTGCGGGTGCCACAGGAACCGGCAAGACCAAAACCCTGCAGATGATCAGTGAGGCGCTGAGCCATGCGGGCGTACCCGTATTGCTGATGGATATCAAGGGCGACCTGAGCGGCATCGGCGCCGCGGGCACTGCCAATGATAAGATCACCGAACGCTGCAAGGAAATCGGCATCAGCTACAAACCCGATGCCTGCCCGGTGGAATTTCTTACCCTGAGCAATGAAAAAGGTGTTCGTTTAAGGGCCACCGTTAGTGAATTTGGTCCCATCCTGCTTTCGCGGATACTGGAATTAAACGATACGCAGCAGGGACTGGTGGCCATGATTTTTAAATACTGCGATGACAACAAACTGCCCCTGCTGGACCTGAAGGATTTTACCAAGGTTTTGCAATATATCAGCAACGAAGGGAAGGCGGAGATCGAGAAGGCCTATGGAAAGGTAGCGACGACTTCCACCGGTACCATCCTGCGCAAGGTCATTGAACTGCAGCAACAGGGCGCCGATGTGTTTTTTGGGGAGAAGAGTTTCGAGGTCAGCGACCTGATGCGGATCAACGACGACGGACGTGGTATGGTGAGCGTGCTGCGGGTAACCGACCTGCAGGACAAACCCAAACTATTTTCCACGTTTATGCTGCAGATGCTCGCCGAACTCTACGGCAGCTGCCCCGAGGAAGGCGATCTCGATAAGCCCAAGCTGGTCATGTTTATCGACGAGGCACACCTGGTTTTCCAGGAAGCCAGTTCCGCGTTGCTGAAACAGATTGAAACCATCGTCAAACTCATACGGTCCAAGGGCATTGGGATTTTCTTCTGTACACAGAACCCGATGGATGTCCCGGCCAGCATACTCGCCCAGCTGGGACTGAAAGTACAACATGCGCTGCGCGCCTTTACCGCAGCCGACAGGAAAGCCATCAAACAAACTGCTGAAAACTATCCGCAGACCAGTTTTTATAAAACCGAAGACCTGATCACACAGCTCGGCATCGGAGAAGCGCTTGTTACGATGCTGGATGAAAAGGGTGTTCCCACGCCACTGGTACATTGCATGATGTGTCCCCCGGGCAGCCGCATGGATATCCTGACCCCGGCCGAAATTGATGCGATTGTTGCCAAATCAAAAATCGTCGCCAAATACAGCCAGGCCATCGACAGCCAAAGCGCCTATGAAATCCTGACGGCCAAACTGCAACAGGCGGCTGAAAAAAGCAATCCGCAACAGCCGGCGGGCAAACAGGAAAAATCAACGCTCGAAAAAATACTGGACAGCCCGGCGGCAAAAACAGCGGAACGAACTGCTGCTACCGTAATTACACGCAGCCTGCTGGGAGCGCTGGGACTGGGCGGAAAGAGCAGCAGCAAAAAAGGTGGATGGTTTTGAGTAAACAGTTATTTATTATTTACCGGAAAAGAACACAATGAACAACATCAAAATATCTTCGGCACAGTTTGAGCACCGGAATGGCGACAAACAATATAACCTGTCGGTGATCGACAAACTTGCCTGCCAGGCGGCCGGTCATGGAGCCCGGGCCATCGCGTTTCATGAATGTTCCATCACAGGATATACATTCGCACGACATCTTACCAAAGAACAAATGCTTGACCTGTCGGAGTTTATTCCCGCGGGAGAAAGTATTCAGCGCCTTCGGGAAATTGCTGACAGGCATAATATTGCCGTGCTGGCCGGGCTTTTTGAAAAGGACGATGCGGATAGGATTTACAAAGCCTATGTATGTGTTGACCGTAACGGCCTGGTGGCCAAATTCAGAAAACTGCACCCTTTTATCAACCCGCATATTCTTCCGGGTAATCAATACTGCATATTTGAACTGGATGGCTGGAAATGCGGGATCCTGATCTGTTATGATAACAATATCATTGAACATGTACGCGCCACCAAACTGCTGGGCGCGGATATCATTTTTATGCCGCATGTTACGATGTGTACTCCCTCCACCCGGCCGGGAGCCGGTTTTGTGGACCCCGCGCTCTGGGCCAGGCGGGAAGCAGATCCTACCCCGCTTCGGCTGGAGTTTGATGGCATGAAGGGGCGGAGCTGGCTGATGAAGTGGCTGCCGGCCCGGGCTTATGACAATGCCGTATATGCGATTTTTTCCAATGCCATCGGGATGGACGATGACCAGCTGAAGAACGGCTGTTCGATGATCATCGATCCCTTTGGCGACGTCCTGGCCGAGTGCCGGGAATTGGGCGATGACCTGGTAACGGCCACCCTTAGCCCGGAAAAACTGACCCAGGCGGGCGGATACCGGTATATCAAGGCCAGGCGACCGGAGTTGTACCGGGATATCATCGGGAAACCGCATCATTCAAAACAGCAGGTGGTATGGCTTACCATGGATCAAGAGGAACAACCGGCCACGGGTGAACATTGACCCTTTTACAAAATCAGGTATATTTGTACGTTAGTAACAGCCCTGGAACCCTGTATGAAATTAGCCTATATTATTTTTGATGAAATCACCTGGCTGGATATGATCGGCCTGTATGATGCAGTAAGCCGGCTCAAATCCGGACGGTATCGTCCTGATCTTACCTGGGACATTTGTTCGCTCAAACCAAGCGCCAGGGATAAGCACGGTCTGGAAATAAAAGCTACAAAAGTGAACCAGCCGCTGGCGGAATACGATGGCATCATTGTTCCCGGTGGCTGGGGTACCAGGGAACTGATACTCGATCCCGTCTTCATGGATTGGATCCGGACGGCCGCTCCTGCAAAATATAAGATCTCGGTTTGCACCGGAAGCCTGATCCTGGGTGCCGCAGGGTTTTTAAAGGGAAGGACTGCTACCACCCATTTCAAGGAATACGAGAACCTGAAACCCTTTTGTAAATTGGTGTCAACAGACAGAATCGTGGAGGATGACAACGTGATCACCGCCGGGGCCGTATCCTCTTCGATCGACCTTGGGCTTTATTTATGCCGGAAATGGGCGGGCAGGGATTGCGAGGAGGATATCAGGAGGCAGATGGCGGTGGAGAGGAGTTGACCGTACACAGATGACAGTTGACCACGTTTTATTGATAACGGATGATGGATGGCAGACTGCGAGGACGACGATCATTGCTTTCTGTCATCTGTCCGCTGTTCCCTGTCAACTTACCCTTTCCCCCTCACCATCCCCTGTCCATCCACTTCCAGTTTATTTTCAGCCTGCAGATAGTTGATCACCTTCCACATTTTTTCTTTATGAATTCCTGATAGTTTTTGCAGCAGTTCATTGGCGGGTATCTCTGTGGTGCCGATGAGTTCCAGGATCCGCTGATGGATCTGCTCAAACTCCTCGCGGCTGACGATCACTTTGTTTCGTCGCAGGCAGTTGTCGCAGACCCCGCAGGGCGTTGTATCGTCATCTCCAAAATAGCGGGCGATAAACTGGCTGCGACAGGTTTGCTGTTTTTTGATGTATTGCAACATCGAGCCTGCCCTGGACTCAAACTGTTTTTTTCTTTCCTCGTAACGGGACACGCGGATGGCCAGGTCTTCCGCCCGTTGCCGGGGTTGAATGAGGTACAACTGCGGATTGTCTTTTTTTGGTTCATAAACCATGATGCCGGCGAGATGGAGGGTTTTCAGATCCCTGGTTATTTCCTCTATCTCCCTTTTTAAAAGCCAGGCAATTGTTTTTTCATGTATTGGTACCGGCTGGTCGAAAATGCCTGAATAGGTTCTGAGCAATGTCTTAATGAGTGGCTCCAGCGATGGGTTCTCCTTTTCAAATTCATACAACCGATCCTTGCTGCAGATAAAACCGGCCCTGGCGGGAAGCATCACCTGTTCATTGTAGGAGAGTATTTCTTCCTGTTCCAGCACTTTGAGCACATTGGACGACAGCAGGATGTCCAACTGAAATTTCTTTGTAAAATCGACGATGTCAAAATCATAATACTGGTCCTCTCCACCACCCACCGGTACTTGCAGGTAATTAACGAGAGCCTGGTATACCATCCTGATATCAGGCAATCCCGGGAAACGAACCGCGGATAATTGTTGTAAGGCAGCCAGGTCGGGTTCCGTATACAGCAACACGGCATAAGCCTTTTTCCCGTCGCGTCCTGCCCTACCCGCTTCCTGGTAATAATTCTCCAGGCAGTCGGGCAGATCCGCGTGAATGACTATCCGCACATCCGGTTTATCGATGCCCATTCCAAAAGCATTGGTACAAACAATCACCCTTGTTTTGTTTTCTTTCCAGTTATCCTGCCGCTCCGTGCGTTCTTCCTGTTTCAACCCCGCGTGGTAAAAGTCGGCGGATATGCCATGCATGCGGAGGGTATCGCTGATCTCCCTGGTCTTTCTCCGGCTGCCACAGTACACAATGGCTGACCCGGCTACTTTCTGCAGGATTTCGCGCACTTTGACAATTTTGGAGTCTACCCTGAACACACTGAACGAGAGATTATCCCTTTTGAAAGACTGCCTGAAAACTGCCGGATTTTGAAACAGTAATTTCTCGCAGATATCCCGTTGCACTTCGCGGGTAGCCGATGCTGTTAGAGCGAGTACCGGTACACCGGGCAATTCTTCGCGCAGCGCCGCGATCCGCAGGTAGGGCGGACGAAAATCATATCCCCATTGCGAAATACAATGGGCTTCGTCCACCGCCAGCAGGTTAACGCCCAGCGAAGGCAGGTATTCTTTAAACAGGGAAGTCTCCAATCGCTCCGGGGAAACATACAGGAACTTGCAATTGCTTTCTCCCGCCACTTTCAGGGTAGTGATCAGCTCCTTCCTGCTCATCCCTGAAAAGATGGCGTAGGCCGTGATATTTTTCCGGCGGAGGTTTTCCACCTGGTCCTTCATGAGCGCGATCAGCGGACTGACCACCAGGCACAGTCCTTCCTGTGCCATGGCAGGCACCTGGAAGCAAAGAGATTTTCCGCCACCCGTGGGCAACAGGGCCAGCACGTCCTTTCCTCCCAATACAGCGTTGATGATCTCCTCCTGCATGGGGCGAAATGCATCGTACTGCCAGTATTGCCTGAGTATGGTAAGTGCTGACCTCATCCAATCAAAATAAATAAAATAAATGATTTACTATGATGAAAACATTGGGCGCAGCGACTCATACTACTTTTTTCACATAGAGCCTGATGGAATTGAACAAGAGCACTACATCGCTCAGGGCCATGGCCAGGGCAGCCACGGCAGGTGTCAAAAAACCAAGAGCCGCCAGCGGGATGGCGAGGACATTGTAAAAAAATGCCCAAAACAGATTTTGCTGAATGGTGATAAAAGTATGTTTGCCCAGTCCCATGGCGAGCGGAAGATTTTTAAGCCCGTTACCCACCAACACCACATCAGCCGTTTGCACGGCCACCTGTGATGCATCGCTCATGGAAATACCGATGCCGGCCTTAGCCAGCGCAGGTGCGTCGTTGATGCCATCACCCACCATGGCGGTGGGCCTGCGGGCGTTCAGGTAAGCCACCTGGTCCAGCTTTTGTTCAGGGGTTTGTTCGGCGATGACATCATCGATCCCCAGTTCGGAAGCGATCTCCTGGCAATGCGATAACCGGTCGCCGCTGAGCAATACCGTCCTGATATGTTTTTCGTGAAAATGACCGACCACTGTTTTTGCTTCGGGCCTGAGCTCGTCTGTTACATCGATCCAGCCCAGCAGTACATTGTTCTTCACGATGTACACATTGTGATCGTCTTCCGTGATGTACTTCCCGGCAATTTTGTATGACCCGGCCCAGTATTCATCCCCGGAGGAAGCAATGGCCTTGATCCCAAACCCTTTTATTTCATCCACCTTTGTCCATTTCAATTCATCTTTGGATTTCCATTCGGCTGCAACACATTTGGCCACCGGGTGGTTGGAATATTTTTCCAGGGAGAAGGCGAGCTGTTTGAATTCCTGTTCGCTGATTACATCCTTGACCAATTGCCAGCGGCTAATCCGAAACCGGCCGGTGGTCAATGTACCTGTTTTGTCGAATACGAGCTGCCGGGTGTTCCTGAAGAACTCCAGGCTTTTGGCATTCCTGAAGAGGACACCATTCTTTGCTGCCCTTCCCAACCCTACCGCAATGGCTGCCGGCGTGGCCAGTCCCATGGCGCATGGACAGGCGATGACCAACACGGCAATACTTCGCATAAGCGATGGCGTAAGGTGGCCCAGGAAAATAAAGTTCAGGACAAAAACGAGGACCGCGATGCCCAACACCGTGGGTACAAAAACGCCGCTGATGCGATCGGCCAACTGCTGTACGGGCGGTTTTTCCCCCTGTGCCCGTTTTACCAGGTTGATGATATTGGACAACACCGAATCCTTTGCTGCCGCTACGACCTGGGCCTTGACCGTTCCATCCATCAGCAGGCTCCCTCCGATCAACAGGTCTTTTGCATCTTTTTCGATGGGGAGGCTCTCCCCGGTAACAATGGATTCGTTCACACTGGCATGACCCCAGAGAATTTTGCAGTCGGCCGGCACCTGTTCACCCGATTTGATCAGTACCAGGTCACCTGTTCTGAGAGTTGTATTTTCCACCGGGAATATCAGCTCCTGGTGGTTTTCATCAAAAGCGATCATATTCGCCATCAGCTTTTGCGAGCGGGCGAGACTGTTCAGCGAACGCTGGGTTGATTGAATGGTCACATCTTCCAGGTAGTTGCCAAAGAAAATCAACGTGATGATGACCGCGGTGGTTTCATAAAACTGGTAGGAGGGTCCCAACCGGAAAATGGTCCCCAACAGGCTGTACAGGAAGGCGGCGGTGGCTCCCGTAACAATAAGCAAATTCATATTGGGCATGCGGTTCCTGACACTGTGGATGGCGCTTCTGCCGAAAACGGACATGCCGATGGCATAGACCGGTAAACAAAGAACCAGCTGCAGCCAGGGATTCATCAGCCAATGCAGGGGCAACCAGCTGCCCGCCATCGGCAACATGAGCAGGAAGGTAAATGGAAGACAAATCAGCAGGTGGCGAAGATATTTGTTCAGCGGAGGTTTTGACCGGACTGCTCCTGTAGCGGCGGTTTCTTTAACAACCGTGTATCCCAGCCCCTCGATGCCTTTTTCAATATCATTCAGGCTGGCAGGTGCCTGGCCGTTTACATCAAAACTAACATCGCCGCCGGCCAGGTTCACTTTTATATTCTGCATCCCCTTTTTTTCCAGGAATTTGTTGATCGTCAACACACAGGTTGAACAGGTCATGCCTTCTACTTTCCAGTTTACAGTTTCCATCTTTTATTTGACAGTTAACAGTTGACGGGAAGAGATCGCAATGGGTTTACCGGATTGGACCGGTTTATAGCCTTCTCTCAGCCATCTAACTATCGTTCAGTCTGCAAAATTACTCAATTGCATGTACAAATAACCCGTCCAGGCGTACGGAAACAGTATTGCGTTGTACTGTCATCTGTCATCTGTCAACTACTATCTTTGACTTATGGAATGGACATTCGGGCTGGAAAACATCCAGGCAACAGCAGCGGAGTTCTGGACTTTGTTTGGAGACCGGCGTGTATTCGCCTTTCACGGTGATATGGGTGCCGGGAAAACTACTTTTATTCATGCCCTCTGCGACCAGAAAAAAGTACAAAGTACGGTAGGCAGCCCCACTTTTTCAATCATCAATGAATACGTTTACCCCGGAGGAGAAATCTATCATATCGACCTGTATCGGTTGCGCGACGAAGATGAAGCAATCCGGGCAGGTGTAGAAGACTGTCTTTATTCCGGCGACATTTGCCTGGTTGAATGGCCCGACCGGGCGCCCGGTATTTTTCCGGATGAAACCGTACATGTTTCTATTGAAGCCATTGACCCGCTGCACAGAAAAATTCATGCAAATCCAAACGCTTAATGCTTTGCAATTCAATTTAAAATTGTAATTTAACCGTCCGCCTTGTTTTGAAAAACAACGCCCGATAAGCCCGGAAACATGTCGCAGCCAAAACCTTTCATCAGCACCTCCTTCAGCTACGAAACATTAGAAGAAACCTTAGACATCAAACCCAAAGGGGCGTTTTTGCATATCGGGATCCCCAAGGAAACCGCCTTCCAGGAAAACCGCATTGCCCTGACCCCGGAATCCGTGGGAGTATTGATCAGCAATGGTCACGAAGTGGTGATTGAGCACAATGCCGGGGATGCTGCGCACTATACGGACAAGGACTATTCCGAAGCCGGGGCAAAGATCGTGTACGACAAGGCCGAGGTCTTCAGGGCACCCATCCTCGTAAAGTCTGCCCCCGTTATCGAGGAAGACCTGCCGATGCTGCAGATGAACCAGATGATCATTTCTCCCATCCATCTATCCGCGCTGAAGGCGGAGCTCCTGGAAAAGATGATGGAAAAACGTATCACCGGTATTTCCTTTGAAAACCTGAAGGACGATAGCGGCAGTTACCCCATTGTAAGAAGCATGAGCGAGATAGCCGGCAGCGCGGTGATGCTGGTGGCTGCACAATACCTGAGCTCTTCCAATCATGGAAAGGGTGTGTTGCTGGGGGGGATATCAGGGGTACCGCCTACCAAGGTCATTATCCTGGGTGCCGGCATCGTAGGTGAATACGCGGCAAGAGCTGCACTGGCGCTGGGTGCTTCGGTAAAAGTGTTCGACAACAGCGTATACCGGCTTAAGCGGCTTCAAAATAATATCGGCTTTCGCATTTATACTTCGGTGATAGAGCCCCGCATTTTGTCCAAACAGTTAAAGACCTGCGAGGTGGCCGTTGGCGCACTCTCTTCGCAAAGTGGTCGCACGCCGGTGGTGGTAACAGAAGAAATGGTCAGCAATATGCGTCCGGGCAGCGTGGTCATCGATGTCAGCATCGACCGGGGTGGTTGTTTTGAAACCTCCGAGATCACTTCCCATGAACATCCTATTTTTCTGAAATACGGCGTCATTCACTACTGTGTTCCCAATATACCTTCCGGGTTTGCCCGCACCGCCTCCCAGGCCATCAGCAATGTGCTCACCCCCCTGCTGATGGAGGCAGGCGATGAAGGCGGGTTTGAAAACCTGGTATGGCACAAGATTCACCTGCGCAGCGGCATCTACCTGTTCAAGGGAGCCCTCACCAATTTTCATTTGTCGCAAAGGTTTGACCTGAAATACACGGACCTGAATTTACTGATCGCCAGCCAGCGTTGATGTAACATTTGTGAAAAAGGGGGAGATGATATAACAGGACGGGATATGCGCTATTTGAAAGTTCTCAGGTCAATCACTGTTTCGCAGAAAGTATATTCTTCCCGGTCGTTGGAACTGACGACGACGATCCGTCCCGTACTGTATTTACTCATCAGCTCGTGATAAAGCGCAATCCCCTCTTCATCAAGATTGGTGCAGGGTTCATCCAACAGCAACAGCGCGGTATCTGAAAATATGGCCTGTGCCAGTTTGACCCGCTGTTTCATGCCTGATGAATAATAACGGATCTGCTTATGCGCAGCATCCTTCAGACCTACCAACCCGATCACTTCGTTGATAGAAAGCCCCGGCAGAAGGGGTTTGAATACCTGGTGGAAGGTTAAAAACTCCGTGGTTGTCATTTCTTCCACCAACTCCAGGTAGGGCGCGGCGATGGAAATATACTGGTAAACATTTTCGGCTGATAGCTGACCATTGCCGGCACGGGGACTTCCCTTTTCCGTCGCCTGTAAACTGTTCGCACGTAACTCCCACTGCAATGTCCCTTCACTCGGAAGCATGGCTCCACCGATGACCTGCAATAAGGTGGACTTGCCCGATCCGTTGGGACCGGTGATGGCGTAGGAGTGGCCGGCATGAAAGGTGAAACTGATATGACGAAAGATCCAGTCGCGGTTGAAGCGTTTGCCGGCGTCAGTCAGCGTAATCTTCATCCAAACTGTTTTTGGTATGGCGTTTTATGATACCGCGGCCGCTTTCGCGGATAAAGGTCACGATCTCGTCTCTTTCGTCGGTTGCAGGAAATTCTTCTTCCAGGACTTCCAGTGCCTGCGAAGTATTAAGTCCCTTGTTGTAAATAACGCGGTAAATATCCAGGATATGATTGATCTTTTCAACGGTGAAGCCACGGCGTTTGAGACCTACTGAATTGACACCGCCATAACTCAACGGCTGACGACCCGCCTTGATATAGGGAGGAACATCTTTCCCCACCAGGGATCCACCACTGACGAATGCATGCTGCCCAATCTGTACAAACTGGTGCAATGCGCACATGCCACCCAGTATCGCCCAGTCGCCGATGACTACGTGACCGGCTACCTGGGTATTGTTGCTCATGATGCAATGATCGCCCACGATACAGTCGTGCGCAAGGTGACAGTATGCCTGTATGAGGCAATTTTTTCCGATCGAAGTCTTTTCACGGTCCTTGGTCCCCCTGTTGACAGTTACAAACTCACGGATGGTTGTATTATCGCCGATGAATACGTTGCTGTATTCACCCTGGAATTTCAGGTCCTGTGGTATGGCGCAGATCACAGCGCCGGGGAAGATGCGGCAGTTTTTGCCGATGCGCGCCCCCTCCATGATGGTGACATTGGATCCGATCCATGTACCCTCTCCAATTTCCACATCCTGGTGTATGACGGTAAAGGGATCAACTTTTACATTGGTTGCCAGGTGTGCATTGGGGTGAATATAGGTATGGGGATGAATCATTCGATGATCGCTTGTTGATTTGTTTATTGGCTCTACGACTGTAGACGGTTCACTAAGAATAACAGATTTCCTCATAAAAAATGCTGAGCAATACCCAGCACGCACAAAAGTAAACTTTATTGCCTCAACTTGCTCAAATTAACTTCTCTTTACCAATTGCGCCATCAGGTCAGCCTCTGTAACTATCTTATTCCCAACAAATACAGTACCTCTCATTTCACAAATGCCTCTTCGTATGGGACTCAGCAATTCCATCTTCAATATCATGGTATCACCGGGAACAACCTTTGACTTGAATTTACAATTGTCGATCTTCAGAAAGTAGGTGTCATAATCCCCGGCATTACCCGAAGAGTTGATGGCCAGGATACCGCCCGTT
>DATJYH010000114.1:0-3908 GCA_035499675.1 Puia sp. | reverse complement strand
ACAACAGGGAGCTGAAATAACAGAAGTGGAACTGGCAAAGCAGATTGCTGAACTCGGCCCTGCTGAATTTCTTGTTTTGCAGTATGAGTTCAAATATGGGGTGGACCGCTATCTTTCCTCTGCCCGTGCACAGGCAAAATCGCTGGCGGATGTAATCGCATTTAACACAAAAAATGAAACCAGGGCCATGCCCTATTTCAAACAGGAAACCCTGGAAAGCAGCGACAAAAAAAAGGGGTTGGATCAGAAAGAATATACGGACGCCCTGAAAAAATCAACCAGTTCGCGGAAGATCATCAGCGACCTGATGGCCAAATATAAGCTGGATGCCATTGCAGCCGTCACCAATGGCCTGGCCTGCGACATTGACCTCATCAATGGCGACTACGATACGGGATTCTCCTTCTCCTCGCCGGCAGCCATGGCCGGATACCCGCATATTACAGTTCCCATGGGGGCTGTATTTGGACTCCCGCTCGGATTTTCTTTTATGGCCGGACCCTGGCAGGAACCTGAACTGTTGAAAATGGCTTATAGCTTTGAACAGGCCGGCAAAAAAAGAAAAGCACCGGAATATCTGACCAGCTCCATTATACCGGCATAGGCCATCCTGCTTACCAGGCCTCATTTGCCGGTAGCACGGCGAATTGCGTCTTACGGGGTAATTCTTTTATTCCTGCATTACCGTTCATGTATATCCCAGCAACACCGGACCGGTAATATCATAATTTTAGTACATTTATCGGTAATCAAATCATGCATATGAGAAAGGAACTACTCTGCTTTTGTATGGCTGCCGCCATGGCTTCCGGCATACAGGCCCAGCAAGCTGCGGCCGATTCCATCGCCAACAGCAAACCCGACAAGTCGGTCACCAAACATTCCGTGAAGATCGACGGAAAAATCATCAACTACACCGCCACCGCCGGAACACTACAATTGAAAAATGAAAAAGGCGAACCCATCGCTCTTTTTGGCTTTGTTGCGTACAGCAAAGACGGCGAACCCGATCCATCCAAAAGACCCCTGACCTTTGCTTACAACGGAGGACCCGGCTCTTCTTCCATGTGGTTGCATCTTGGCGCTCTTGGTCCCAGGCGGGTAGTGATCAATGATGGAGGGCTCACCCCTCCTCCACCTTACAAAATGGAGGACAACAATTTTTCCATTCTGGATGTCACGGACCTGGTGATGATAGACCCCGTAGGCACAGGACTCAGCCACCCCATTGGCAAAGCGACCAACAAAGATTTTTGGGGGGTTGACCAGGATATCAAAACGATCAGCCTGTTCATCAAACAATTCATCACTGACCAGGACAGATGGAATTCGCCCAAGTACATCCTGGGTGAAAGTTATGGCACCACACGCTCCGCGGGCATTGCATATTACCTGCAGGAGAACCTCGGGATCCAGCTGAACGGAGTGGTCCTTGTATCCGTAGTGCTTGATTTCCGCACGCTTCTTTTCCAGCAGGGAGACGATATTTCCTATTCTATGTACCTGCCTACCTATGCTGCCGTAGCCTGGTATCACAATAAACTGAGCAACAAACCGGCTGACCTGGAAAATTTTCTGAAAGAGGTTCGGACCTTTGCGGGCGGAGAATATGCGACAGCCCTGCAAAAAGGTGATGAGCTCAGCGCTGCAGAAAAAGAAAATATTCTCAACAAACTGGTCAGCTATACCGGTCTCAGCAAGGACTACTGGTCAAAAGCAAATCTCAGGGTCAACGAACCACAATTTACCGATGAACTCCTCCGCGGCAGTCATGAAACAGTAGGACGACTGGATGCACGTTTTAAGGGCATCAACCAGGACCTGCTGAGTGAGTATTCCGCTTACGACCCGCAAAGCAGCCAGATCAGCCCCGCCTATATCGCCAGCTTTATGAGTTATTTCTATGGAGACCTGAAGGTGGATAAAAAGTACGACTACCATGTAAACGCGTATGGCGCCGATGGATTCAAATGGGATTGGACCCACGCCAGGAATGGCGGTCCCGGCGACCCGGTTACACCCAATACCGGTGTTGACCTGGCAGATGCCATGAGCAAGAACCCCAACCTGAAGGTGCTGGTGTTAAACGGATATTACGACCTGGCGACTCCCTTTTATGGAACGGAATTTACCTTCGCTCACCTGGGACTGGAAAACAAGATTCGGTCAAACATCTCTTTTAAGTATTATGAGGCAGGACACATGATGTATGTGAATCCCACTTGCCTGGGTGCGTTCAAGAAAGATGTGGCAGGGTTTATTACGGAAACCAGTAAGTGAGTCGGGAGGCGGATTCGGCGGGCGATGCGGGATGCGAGTGGCATCTGCAACCTGTTTAAAATAATACAGCCAGTTACAACAAAGGTTTGTGGACTGTCATCAGTCCACTGTCAACTCAACGGGCGGCCGATTTCCCAATGGTGCCCGAATGGGTCCTCCAGTCTGCCCAGCCTCCATCCATGCCCCTCGCTTACCGGATAAACCTCGCGGGCTCCGGCTTGCAGGGCGCGCGCGAAGACTGCATCCGGATCGGCCACAATTAAAATGATCCGGATGCTGCCGCCCGGGGTTCCAGGACTGAAATTTTGATGTGAGGGAGATTCATCGGCGACCCAGAACCCTGCCCCTTCCACCAAAAGTTTTGATACGATTTTCCCATCAGGATCCTCGATATGATAAACCTCCCGGGCATCAAAGGCAGACTGATAATACGCCACGGCCCTGGTCCCATCCCGGACCGAGAGCCAGGGCTCTATTGCCACAGTAAAAGAATTTGTACCGGCGTGAATAGACTTACCTGAAGACATGGGCCCATATGAGTTTAGAAATGTCCATAAAATTAAGCAAATAGCAGCACAGGGGTCCCCCCTACTCCGCGGAGGCGGATTCGGCGGACGCGGTCGATCATCGGCCATCGACGCTGTCAACTACCTGCGTAAACAGCCCGTTAAAATGTCGTGTTTACCCCTTTCCATTTCAGAGCAATACCAATATGTTTAGGGTGTAGACTCGCATCATCCGGAAATATATTTCAAGAGGTCGATGAGCAGCGGAAAAACAATCCTGGACATCAGCATGTCGCTGGACGGATTCATCGCCGGGCCCAATGTATCTACCGATCAGCCGATGGGCAGGGACGGGTATATTCTGCACGGCTGGCTCCTTGCACAAAAAACCGAAGCCGATATGCAACTGGTCACCGAACTGGTTGAAAGCTCGGGCGCGGTGATCGTTGGCGGGTGGACCTACACCGTAGCCATCAATGGTGTTTGGGAACAGAGCTGCCCATTTACCTGTCCTGCGTTTGTACTTTGCAGTGAGTCTCCGCCGGCACCTGTAGAGGGATTTACTTTCGTTACAGACGGTATAAGCGCTATCCTCTCCAGCGCAAGATCCGCTGCAGGCGTTAGAAATATATGGATCATGGGTGGAGCCAATACGGCACAGCAATTTCTAAAAGCCGGTTTGATCGACGAGTTGCACCTGCATATTGCACCTGTATTACTGGGCCGCGGCACCAGACTGTTCGAGCGGATGAGCAACCAGGTTGAACTTGAAAAAGTAAAAGTCATTTCCACTGCAGGCGCCACGCATTTATATTACAGGATGCCCACTTCACCCCGGCAGAAGTTGTATTGAATATGACCGTGCAATACTGCTTACCCAAGGGTTAACTGCCATGATACACCATACTTATCGGCTACCCATCCAAATTTCTTACTAAAGGGATATGGGGCCAATGGCATCATCACTTTCCCATCCCCGCATAAACTGGCAAATAACCTGTCAATTTCCGACTCCGAAACACAGTTAACAAACAGCGACATTGATGCGGTAAAACCAAACCCGTGCTTGATGGGGCTGTCTATACAAATGAACTCCTGCCCTGCCAGCGTAAAAACAGCCTT
>DATJYH010000113.1:0-9158 GCA_035499675.1 Puia sp. | reverse complement strand
AACTCCATTTTTGGCAATAACGGCACCGCTGGTGTATATGGCACCGCTTCCGGCACAGGGGGATATGGAGGATATTTTGAACATTCCAATGCCGGCGGCTATGGTTTGGCATTATACAGCACCAGCGCCGGACTGGGTATTTGCACTTCCATTCAATCTACAAATACCGCCAATGGCCAGCCCGCCTTGCAGGTAGTTCACGCAGGGGTTGGTGAAGGCGCTGATATCTCCAATTCAAATGCCTCCAACACCAGCAATGTATTTAATGTAACCAGCGTTGGCCCGGGGGTTATTCCAGACCATTCCCAGGGTAATGCAGGGAACTTTTTCGCCAACAATACCTATGGTGTGGGTGCGGGCGTCCGGGGTGAAGTGAATTCCATATTTGGCAATAATGGTACAGCAGGTGTATACGGCACTGCATCCGGTACGGGTGGATACGGCGGCTATTTTGAACATTCCAATTCCACCGGCTACGGGATGTCCCTTTATGCAAATACCAGTGGCCTGGGTGTATGCACTCATTTGGAGACCCTTAACGCAGGTAATACACAGTCCACGCTGGAAGTTGTCCAAGGCGGTATAGGCAACGGTATTTCTGTCAGCAGTTATAACAGTTCAAATACCAGCAATGTGCTGAATGTAACCACCAACAGCAACGGTGTCATTGCCGATCATTCCCAGGGCAATGCCGGTAATTTTTTTGTCAATAATACATATGCGGTAGCCGCCGGTGTTCGTGGAGAAGTCAACTCAATTTTTGGAAATGCAGGCACGGCGGGCATTTATGGGGTTGCTTCCGGAACAGGCGGATATGCCGGATATTTTGATCATACAGGTACGGGAGGATATGGGTATGGCGTCTATATGGGAAATGAAGGCATGGGGAATGTGCTGGTCGTCAACCAGAATGGTCCCAGCGGCGACCCGGCTCTTTTCGAAAACAATGGTGTTTCGGTGGCAAGGATCGACCGGAATGGAAGAGGATATTTTGATGGCGGCACACAGAATTCCGGCGCCGACCTGGCGGAAGCCTTTGATGTGGAAGGCTCTCCTGCCGATTATGAACCCGGTGATGTGTTGCTGATCTCGACTAAATCGGACCGCACCCTGGTCAAATCAAATGAGGCCTATTCAACACTTGTGGCCGGTGTGTATGCTACCAAACCCGGTGTGTTGCTGACAGAAGAAAATATTGACAAAAACCTCAACGACAAGGTGCCGATGGGCGTGGTAGGTGTTATCCCTACAAAAATATGCAACGAAAATGGACCGATTCAAAGAGGTGATATCCTGGTTACGGCCAGCAAACCCGGTTATGCCATGAAGGCCGACATGGATAAATTAAAACCAGGGCAATCCATTGGAAAAGCACTGGAAGCATTCAGCGGAACAACGGGCAAAATAAAAGTATTGGTCAATGTAAAATAAACCGGAAATCATTTCCCATCATCCCACAACACACAAACATATTTATCATGAAACTTTTACTCATATCAGTTTGTCTGAGCGCCATTGTGCTCTCAGCATCCGCACAGAATGCTGATCACCCCAACCAATTACCTATGCGGTCAAGCGACCCCGCAGGCGCTTCTTCTCCGAGAACCGCGGTCAGCATACCACTTAAAAGCGGTGGCGGTGCTGCCTCATCTCTTGAACGCAAAGCAGTAACGGTACCATTAAAACAAGGAGGCGGAGCGGCCCAGGTGGTTGCCAGGGCTAACCAGTTACCGCCTGTCATGCAGGGAAGCGGGGGTAATGCTGCCGGCGGCCAAAAGCTGGCCGGGAACACAAAGCCCACACAGTCCAAGGGACCGGTTCAGCCTTCCACCCCACCGCTGTCCACCTTCCAGGCTGGAAAGGGTTTGACACCTGTACAGGGCCAGCCCCCTGTCCAGGGACAGCCGGCAGCAAAGGCCTCGGCACAATAAAGTACCGCGGCGAAGAATATAACGGTGCAGAATATACGCATTTAAATGTCGGGAATCTCTCCGGCGCAACGCTGGGACGAATTCCAGGTCTTTCAGGATTGAAAAAGACTCAGGAATTCGTCTTTTTTTCTCCGGGACACATCCACTACATCGCCGTTCTCCATGACCACCTGCCCTCCCTCCCCACGGATATAGCGGGTAATGTATTGAAGATTGACGAGGTGGCAGTTGTGCACACGGAAAAATTTATACGGCAGTAAAACATCTTCAAAATCCTTTAGCAGGCGGGTAACCAGCAGCACCTGTCCAGCAGCCAGGAATACTTTTGAATAATTGGAACTGGATTCTATCCGTATGATATTTCGGATGGGTATGAACTCCAGGCCTTCACTGGTGGGAACGGCTATTTTGTTGTCCTGCGTTTTGGCCTCCGACATCGAATCCCTGAGCACGTGCAGGCGTTCTCTGGTTTGGCGGGCGCGGATCAGCAACAGCCGGTTCACCGCGTTCTGCAGGTCGGCGATGGCAATGGGTTTGACCAGGTAGTCAAAGGCACTGATGCGCATGGCGTCGATGGCATAGTGGTTGTAGGCCGTGGTAAAAATGATATCTGCATCATAGTCGCCCAGTTCTTCCAGCATCCGGAAGCCGCTCATCCTCGGCATCTCGATATCCAGGAACAACAGGTCCGGTTTGTGATGCCGGATCAACAACATCGCCTCCTCCGGTTTCTGTGCTGTGGCAATCACCTGCACCGGTTTGCAAAATTCTTCCAGTTTTTGCCGAAGGTTCTGCAAACTGCTCAGCTCATCGTCGATCAGTATGGCTTTGATGGTATCGGGCATCAGGCTGGCTTGATGGTTAACAGGACTTTTGTTCCACACGGGTTCCCGGCCTCATCGTAGAGATCGGATATTTCCAGCAGGTTGCTCGCGCCCTGCTGGCGGTTGATGACTTCGATCCGCTCCCGGGTAATCTGTAATCCCAGGCTTTCATGCGCCTTGTGTTGATCTGCATAGGACATGGATTCCTCCCGGCCGATTCCATTGTTTTCAATACAGTAGTGGACATATTCCCCGCGTAATTTGACAGCTATCCGCAAAAATAAATCCTTTCTGTCGGAGGGAGCCAGGCCATGCACAATGGCATTTTCCACGAAGGGTTGGATCAGCAGGGGAGGCACGCGATAATCCCCGTCGAGCAATGGCTGGTCGATGTCCGTAACATAACGAAAAGTATGATTAAAACGCAGTTGCTCCAGCTCTACGTACAACCTGATGGCATCCATATCCTTTGCCAGGGGCACCACCTGTTTGCGGCTGCTTTCAAGGATCATCCGGATGAGGCGGGCAAACTTGTTGAGATAGTCGCTGGCCAGTCTCTTCTCATTCTGCATAATAAAATTTTCAATGCTGTTCAGGCTGTTGAAAATAAAATGCGGATTCATCTGGGCCCGCAGGGCCGTCATCTCCACCTCCTTTATTTTTTCTTTGAACGCAGCCTCCTTGCGGATGACGCTGATCCGGTAACGAACAAAAAAAATAATAAACAGTACAGCCAGCAATAGGCTGGATAACCGAAACCAGGTGCTTTGGTACCAATGCGGTTCTACCAAAATGCTGAGTACGTCTGTATTGGTGAAATTGCCTGCAAAGATGCTGGCACCTCTCGTTTCAAGCCGGTAACTACCGGGCTGCAGGTTATAAAAAACAAGATGCCCGCTTTCTGTTTGTTTCCAGTCCTTGTCGCCGGGCACCAGTTTGTAATAATATTGATTGGTGCTGATGGGATCGTAATTGATGACATCAAAATTTACCTGGAAATTGTTTTCATCCGGCAGGAGCGTGAGTTTTTTCTCACCTCCGGCACCTGTCGTAAATAACAGCAGGCTGTCGTTGACCATGGCCTCGATGATCCTGGTACGGGCGCTGATGCGGTAATTCATGATATGTTCCGGGAAAAAATGGATTACCGCATCCTTTCCCCCGGCATATACAGCGCCATCAGAAGTGCGGTAAAAAATACTCTCTTCATTCTTGGGCAGACCGGCGCTGTTTTCAAAATGAATCAGCTTATCCGGCTTTCGCAGCCAGCACCAATACCCGGAATTGCTGTTGAACCATACGTTTTGATAATTGTCTGTACAGATCCTGAACACATAGGACATGTTGCCATTGTCCAGGAACGCCTTCCTGATCTTTCCGTCGTCCGGGTTGCAGGCAAACAGTCCGTTGTCCGCACCGATCCACAGCAGGCCGTCCTCATCCTCGATCATTCCATACAAAGCCCTCCCGGGCGTCGGTTGACCTGTGATAAAGATTTTTGTGAATCCATCTTTTTTTTCATCGTACCTGAACAACCCCAGGTCGGTGGTTACAAATGTCCGGCCGCTTTTGTCGCGCAGCAGGTAGTTGACATTCCCAAAAAATCCGCCCGGCGAAGTACTGTCATCATTCCTGTATTGTTTGATGAATTTTCTTGTATGCGGGTCAAAAATAAAAATGCCCTGGCTGTAAGAACGGATCCACCACTCCTGGTCGCTCACCGGCACAATGGTCCTGAGCCGGGGAATATTTTTCATGTCCGGCGGGAAACAAAGCGACCATTTGCCCCTGCGAAGATCCAGGATGGAAAGACCTCCTTCTGTGCTGATGAACATATCATCGCCCAGTTGCCTGAAATCAAATGCTTCCCGGGTAGTTTTTCCCATGAAGGAAAATTTGTCGGACATGGCCACCGGCAATTCAAACCAGGCCTGTTGTAACTCCCAGTTCTTGTTGTACCACCAAACACCCCCATAACCTCTTTTTGACAACCAATACCCGTTGTCTGTTTCCCGCATGTTGTACACAAAGGAATGTCGTCCTAAAAACTGACCGTCCTTCAGCGCCGGGACCGGTAATACACTGAACAAATAATTGGAGGGCGTGGCATAATAAACCCCATTGGTGGTAAGCACCCATAAAATATTCTGTCGGTCCACAAAGGGAGCGAGCTGGATGGAAACTGCGGAACCATCGAATAAATAAGAATAGGACTTTAGATTTTCCTCGTCTATAAAATACAGCCCTGGTGCTATGCTGGAAAATACCAGGAAGGGCCTGCCATTGATCTCAAGCTCTGCGGCCCCGAGTATAACGCTGAGCGACTGCGCTGCGCTGAATGTACCAGCCAGGGAAATGGACTCCCATTTATTTACTTCCGGGGTAAACAGGTAGATTCCCTTACCCCAGGTACTCACCCAGCAACGGTTTTGGCGGTCAAAAAACACCTGGGTAATGGCAGCCTGTTCAGGACACTTGTAAACCTGCAATACTTTTTTGCTATGGTTGTCCAGCCTGAGCAGCATATTGGTCCAGCGTGCCCAGAGCTGCCCCTTCCTGTCGGCAAAAATTCCAAAATACCTGTTGGAGCTGGTGTGCAAATAGGAGCTCAGCATGGGCATTCCTTCGTCCCTCCTTACATAATGCATACTGTCGGTAAACTGGTAAAGCCCATCAACACTGACGATCCAGGGAAGCCGGGCGGAATCCAGGAAAATAAAGGGACGATACTGGTTTCTTATCGTATTGCTATCGTCCGGGTGACTGGGGAAACGCGTCGCCCGTTGGGTCATGGTATTGAAATACAAAAACCCCTCGGAGGTAGAAACCCAGAGATTGTTTTTCCCATCCGGTACGATGTGCGCGATATAATTGTTGGAGATGGAGCTGGGATTGTTGGGGTCATAATAATAGCGTTTAAACCCATACCCGTCGAAACGGTTGAGCCCGCTGTGCGTCCCGATCCAGATGATCCCTTCCTGGTCCTGGGCGATGGCACTGACATTGTTGTCGGATAAGCCCTCCCTGTCCGTGAGATGAAAAAAGTGCAGATCCGGGAATGCCTGCGAAAAGCCTTTTGCAGCGCACATAAAAAACATGATGTATAACCATGCTGTTTTCACCACCCGGCTTGTTTCTATAAAATTAAACCATCCGTGGCTGTCACCAGTTTGATTGTTGCCCAGGTATTTCATCCAATTTAGGGGGCGCATTCTGCAGGTAATGTAACAAGGCCAGACTAAGAATATAAGGCCCACTTAATATCCGGCAGATTTGAGCAAGTAAACGGGGGGCTTATCGCTGTAATGACCGTTTTTTGCCGGCCGGGGAAAGAAAAGGGGGGTCCCTGCCTGACTGGTTGGCCTTACAGGTTTGCATTAACCGGCGCAGCAGCGCCGGAAAGTTATTTTCGGGTGATGGGTTGCGTTAGGCCCTGTTCTGTACTGCAATGAGGCTGGATATCTTGTTGTGAAGGTCTTCCGGCCTGAAAGGTTTGGGCACAAATTCCATAAATCCTTTTTGGAGCAGGTCTGCCCGCATATTGTCGTATACCGCTGCAGTAAACGCGATGGCCGGCACGGCGGGATTGATCTTCTTTATCTCTCCCAGGGCTGTTATCCCGTCCATTTCGGGCATCTCCAGGTCGATGAGCACCAGGTCAAATTTTTCCTTACCGAATTGCTCAACAGCTTCCCGGCCGTTATAGGCTTCTTTTACTTCGATCCCCCATTTGGTGAGGAAGCGGCGTGCAATGGACATATTTACGGCATTGTCCTCCGCCACCAGCACCCTGACCCCTTCAAACATCGGCAGCTGTTTTGCCTTGTCCTCATCGATATATAGGTTTTTCCGGTTCGGATTGATCTGCAGTTTGAGCGTGAAGTGAAAAGTACTGCCCCTTCCCTCTTCGCTTTCCACCTGGAGCTCACCATGGAACAGGTTCACGAGTTTTTTGGTAATGGACAGGCCGAGACCGGTGCCTCCATATTTGCGTGTAGTGTTTACATCCGCCTGCGTAAAACTCTCGAATACTTCCTGCTGTTTATTGGCCGGGATGCCGATACCGGTGTCCTTGACCATGAACTGAATGGTGGCTTTCTGGCTGGTGGAGAATATCTTCCTGGCTACCAGTGTAATTTCTCCCTGGTGTGTGAACTTAATAGCGTTGGACAGCAGGTTGCTGAATACCTGGTTCAACCTCGTTTCGTCGGTAATGAATTCAATATTGAGATGTTCGTCGATATCGGTTTTGAACTTAAGCCCCTTGGCATGTGCCTGTGCTGAGAACTGCACCGTAATTTTCTGGAGAAACTGTTTCATATCCACCGGCGCCTCACCCAACTGCAGTTTCCCGGCCTCAATTTTGTTGAAGTCAAGGATCTCATTGATCAGCATCATCATGTGCTCGGAGGAATATTTCAGGATGTCCAGGTGTGATTTTTGTTCCGGCAAATAATTTTCCCCCAGCAGTAGGTTGGATACGCCGATAATGCCGTTCAACGGCGTCCGCAGTTCGTGACTCATGTTGGACAGGAACCTGGACTTTGCCTGCGACGCCACTTCCGCTTTCTGCTTGGCCTTCATCAGTTCAAACTGCGCACTCTTGATCTCAGAAATATCAAGGATACTGATCTTAAGAAAACGCAGGCCACTGTGGAAAAAGGGTACAATGTTGACAAAGGCAAAAAAAGTGCGCTGATGCTTGGACGTGAACGCCAACTCGCCCTGCCAGTCCTTGCTGTTGTTCCCTGCGAGGCTTTCCTCGATGGTATTGAAAAGTTTAATATGCTCCTTGTTGAACCAACTCTCGACGGGTGTCCCTTCAATCTCACGTTTGTTTTCGATCTCAAACAATTCCACCGCGCGGTTGTTGCAACCAGCCACGGTGCGCTGTTGTGCGTCCATCACAAAGACAGCATCCAGCGAAGTATTAAAAATAGTGTCCACGTATTGCTTTTCCTGTAAAATGGCGTTTTCATTGTCCCTGTTTACGCGCAGGATGGCATAGGAGAAAAACGTGGTAAGTATCAGGGAGATGGCCAGGTTACTGTTGTACAATCGTGCAAACATGCCTACGATGCTCACCTGGTAATGATTTTCATAAGGACTTACGTTGAGGCATACCAGCACGGATACGATGGTGATGAAATAAACAAATTTGAGCTCCCGGAAATTATTTTGCACACTGATCACGAATGTCATAACCAGGAAGTAGGGAAAGTACAGCAGGTATTCACCGGCATGCAGTCCTTCCATGTAATTCATCACAATCAGGTAAAGGTTCAGGTTCACGATGGAAACGATGCGCGCCAGTTCAAAACGTTTCTTCGAATTCAGGTGAAAGGCCAGGATAAAAATATAAGCTGCCGTCAGGTTGATGAGCGCACTGATGTAGAGGCTCAGTGTAAAATAGCTGACCACCGACAGCAGGTTGGCGCACAATGTAAGAATGATGAACTGGTTAAAGCGGATGATCTTCTTCCTTTGCGCGATGGAATTGGTCTCGTCCAGGCCTGAAAACGCAATATCCTGGTATACAGACCAAAGGGAGGAAGTGATTCTATTTTTCACCGGGTATGAAATAAGAGTTTACTTATAGGATTGCGAATAATAAAACGGCAACGGCATAATAATTATTATTCAAAACAGTTATTATAGTGAATCCATTGTCTATGAGCAGCCATGTTGGTAATAATGCCTTCATTTTCAGCGATGAAATTGATGTTCAATCCATGAATGATCTTTATGGGAACGATTATGTGTATGTGGAGGAAGTCTTTGATACTGTTTTGAAGGAATACAGCATACTAACGGACAACGTTATCTCCTCCTATTCTTCCGGCAATCTCCACGCACTCAAAGCCGCTGTTCACAAAATAAAACCCATTTTCGGGTTTGTAGGCCTTGTAGATATCCAGCAGATGTGCCAGCAGTTCGAGTTGGTTTGTCAGTCTGCCCCCTCTCCCGATTCTCTGTCTAACGATTATACACAGCTGAAGCATAAACTTATTTCATCCAGGACACTGATTGAAGAAGAGCGGAAGAAACTGGCGTTATTTAACAGTCAACGGTCATGACACTTACTTGTATCATTGTTGAAGACCTGCAGGTTGCTGCCAACTATCTCCTGAAATGCTGCGAAAAAAGCGGCCAGGTAGAAGTGAAAGGACATTTCCAGAATGTGCCGGAAGCCCTTACTTTTTTGAATGAGAACAGTGTGGACCTGATCTTCCTGGACGTAGAAATGCCGGGTGCCAATGGATTTGAATTGCTCGACCAGATTGCCTTTTCCCCCAAAGTGATCCTGACCACCTCCAAAAAGGACTATGCCTATAATGCCTTTCAGTATAACGTGTCCGACTATCTTATGAAGCCGTTCACTTACCAGCGGTTTCTGGAAGCC
>DATJYH010000112.1:0-8846 GCA_035499675.1 Puia sp. | reverse complement strand
ATCCCACCGGAATTTTTACCTCCACCGTGTCAATGTCCCGGCCTTCCCTGTATAAGGTCACGCCTGATTTCCTGTCGGTTTCGGTGGGCAGCCTGCTGTCGAAGCGGGTCATGATATTGGGATTGACAAAGATCCGTTTTCCACTTACCTGGGCATAGTTGGATGCGGTGATGCTGAGTGTCTCATCCAGGACCGGTGGAAGAACGTCCTTTTCCTGTTTGTAGTCAACTTTGGTGATGTCGAAAGTGGGTAGCTCAATTTCATTTTTCAGATACTCCAACACCTGGTCCTTTGAATGATGATTGATCACGGCGGTCAGGTCATCCTGCTTCATGGCACAATATTGAGTGGCCACATTGACGGTAAGGTTTCCATTTTCGCCGACTTCGGCATTTACCTTTCTCCGCTGAAGATTTTCTTTCAGACCATATTTTGGTGTGCGGGCAAGTTTCCCACCTGAAGCATCCACAATCAAGCCATACCTGTCGGAAGTAAATCCGCTCAGGTATCCGGCAGGCAGGTATTGATCCGTGCATTCCAGCCAAACGGTGTCCTTTTGGAGGGGAACACAACAGATGACGTGATCAAACTGGTGGCAGGGAAAACTCTTATCGGGCAGGCCTTCATACAAGCCGGATTTGATCAGCACTGAATTCGCCTTAATGCCCGCCTCTTTCAACAAAGCTACCATATAGTTTGAAAGCGCCTTACAATCCCCATATCGTTTGGTGGCTACATAACTGGCATCAAATGGCTGCCAGCCTCCAATACCCAGCTGAATACTGATGTACCGTGTATTCTTCTGAAGATATTCATACAACGCCGCAATCTTTTGTTTAGGATCCTGCAGCGGATCAGTCAGCTCGTGGACCTTGCTTTTTATTTGGGCTGGCAGCACATCCCTGCCCTGGAGAAGTGCGTAGGTAAATTTGCCGTAGTTTTCCCAGCTGGACATGTTGCCCTTGTATCCTTCGATCTCAAAATCCGAGGGTGCAATCCGGGTATAAGGTGCAGCCTGCTCCCATGACGAGACGTGCTGCTCGTTAATTACCGCAGGTACATTTTTGATTTCCCAGGTGTATGTTTTTTTTCCTCCACTCTCCGTAATAACGGGGGCCGCGCAACCATTATAAGCACGGTATCGCAGCACATAGTCGCTGGGGGTTATGATCACGTATTTGTTATACAGGACCGATAAATCCGGCGAGCCCTGGGGATACCAGCCGTCGATTCCAAGGATACCATTGATGTCATCTTCCTCCGCATATTCTACCGTATACGGATAGGTTTTCCAGTAGAAGTCGTGCAAAAGATATCTTGTATCGCTTACCAGGCTCTCGTCGCCATCGCCGGCTACGTCTTGCATGTCTTTTCTTTTGGCATGCCTGATTTCGTGCCCTGAAGCGTCAAACAACCTGGCGGAAATGCTGGTAATGCTGGTAAATTTATCGTAATAGCTTCTGTATCTTCCATACTCATTCGCGGACTCGTCTAAAATGGTATATACATGACGTTCCTGTAACCTGGCCTTTCCCGGCGATTTGATCTCATAGATCCTTTCGGAATAGGTTACCACGGCTTTGGCATGGCGTTTCAGGGAATCGGGAATGGCAGCCGTGTTAAAAGACTGTCCGAAGCCCTGCAGGCAGAAGGCTGAAAAAAGCATCCACAAAAAAAATCTCATCGACTATTTTTTCTTTTTAAAAACAATCTGTTCGCCTTGCTTTTTCACGATGAACGCAAAAAAATCGCGCAGGGTATTGTATTCATCCGGTGCAAATACCGCTTTGTTAAGCTTGACACGCGTTCGCATTAAAATATTGTCGTCGGATTTCTGTATCAGGTATTCAAAATAACCATCGGTTTCATTCAGCGATACCCTGGCAGATTTGGGCAATTCCTCCACATCATAACCTGCCGGTATTTCCATGTTGAAATTGTAGCTCTCATCAAAACAATAGGGCATTTCAACAGGATAAGTCCTTTGTTCGGATTGAAATGGATTGTCCTTGTAAGCCTCGGACATCATTGGATTAAAATAGATGATATCTTCCCCCGCCGCAGATTTCAGCATAAAATCATAGTGCAGCTTGATGGGCTTTTCCAACTGGGTCAAGGAATCAATGCCCGTGTTATCAATGGACACATCGGACCCATATGATGTTTGAATTTTTTTGAAAAATTCCTCCGGTCCGTCCTTTTTTATTTTATTCCTAACGTAGTACGATTCATTGGTGCCGAATGTCGTTTGGAATGATCCGGAGGATTGGCCCTTGTCGTCGTTAATGATGATCACATTGGTCCATTTGAATTCCTTTAGTGAATCGGGTCTGAAATACACGGCATAAGGACTGTCCTTATTGATGATCCTGGCCAGGCCGTTATAACAATCAATGGGGAGGTTTCCAAAACCCAGGGCCTGCCTGCTCGCGTCCAGGTAATATCTTTTCCCTTCCGCGTAAGCGGCGCAAATAACATAATTAAATCTTGACATCAGCGGGTACAGCTCCACAGGGTAGCCATTGTCGCGGGTACTCAGCACCATGGGATCCGCCCTGATATTCTCGTGACGGAGCATCGCCGTCAGCAACAAATTGATTTCTGCCACATTCCCGTTTTTATTTTTGAAGACGGTTTTGAGACTTTTATCGGTGTATTTGGAATCATAGTCGGTGCAGGTAAAATGATCCCGCACAAACGCATAAGTTTTCTGCATTTTTTCAAGATCGGTTTGAGTACCGGCTGTGACAGTCTTCAGGTCTTCCGACATCCAGTGATTATCGTCATTCAACGCCCCACCGAAATAGGGATTCTCCAATAATTTTTCACTGGCCATAAACCAGTTCCCCATATAATCATGACGCTCGGCATTTTCACCGAATTGTACATAGTGAATTTGAAATACTATCCGGCTGACATAATTGGAAATGGTAGTGGTATAACTCTCCTCTTTTAACGCAGGTACGTCTTTTTTAACCCACCGGAAATCGTTGACTGCAGTCGTCAGTCTGTAAACATCGTCTTGGTCGGCGCCATTGTTTTGTCGCAACATATAAGAAACCTGATCTGACTTTCCCGTTTTCACAAAAAAATTCTGATCGCCCTGGGTTAACTGCACATAGTGAAAAAATGAGGGAATGGCCACTTCGTATTCGCTCCAAAGACATGGATACCGACCCTGAAAATCCCAGGACCTGAGGTAGTTATAGAAATCAGATTTTATGATATAGGATATTTCAATGATCGATCCCTCTTTCACCGCGGGCATTGTGAATTTCTTACGTGTCCTGTATTTGTCGAGTTTGTCTGAAAAAATTGATTTTTCATCCAGTTTGGTTTGCAGCACCTTCCCATTTTCAAGATTATAGGTAAAGGCTTTCAAATCTGTGAGTTTTTCCTGGTCTTCTCCATCGTTGTACACAACAAATTCGTCATTGGCAATGTCGAATCCGTTTTTGTTGATGATCTTGATCCGTTTGGATCTTTTGAATACGAGGGAAAAATCACCCTTCTGGTTTCCCTCAAAGGAAGTGTTGCCAATATCGGCGATGATCACCGCGGTTGCTCCTGAATCATACTTATATTTGGAGAGATCGAAGTCTTCCGCGCCTACTTTTCCGAATTTGATATCTAATTTGTCCTGGGCGGGAAGGTAATTTTGCAATAAGATAGTGACAAGGAAGGTGAGTGCTACTTTCAGATTCTTCATATGTGACCGTTGGAGTTTAAGGGTATATCGAAGCTAACATAATAAAAAAATTGAAAATATTTAATACTACCGTGAAAACCCCGAAAGCCATGAGCATCGCGACAAATACCGGGTTTATCAAAAAAACAGCCCTGCAGGCAGGCTTCGATTACTGTGGAATCGCGCGTGTACGGGCATTGGACGAGGATGCACGCCGGCTTGAAAAATGGTTGCAACGGGGTATGCAGGGCTCTATGACCTATATGGAAAATTTTTTCGACCTAAGGGTTAACCCCCAGAAGCTGGTACCGGGGGCAAAATCGGTCATCACGCTGCTGCTGAATTACTTCCCCGCCAAAGAACAACGAAAGGATGCACCCCGCATTGCCAAATACGCCTATGGCAGGGACTATCACGATGTGATCAGGGAGAAACTGAATTTCCTGCTTCAGGAAATGAGAATGCATATCGGGGATGTGCATGGCCGGGGTTTTGTTGACAGCGCGCCGGTACTCGAAAGAAGCTGGGCAGTGCGGAGCGGGCTGGGCTGGGTGGGCAGGAATGGTAACCTGATACATAAACAAATGGGCTCGTTTCTTTTTATTGCCACGCTGGTGATGGACCTGGAACTGGAATACGACGATCCCTTTGCGAAAGATTTTTGCGGAACCTGCCGGAGATGTGTAGACGCCTGTCCAACGGAGGCCATCCTGGACGACAAGGTAGTGGATGGCAGCAAATGCATCTCCTATTTTACGATCGAACTAAAAGACAGCCTGATCCCGGAGTCCATGAAGGGAAAATTTGAAAACTGGATGTTTGGATGCGATACCTGCCAGGATGTATGCCCTTGGAACAGGTTTTCAAGGCCCGGATCCGAACCATCCCTGGTCCCGCTGCCGGAGATCCTCGATCTCAGCACGGCGGATTGGGAAGCGCTGACAGAAGAAAAGTTCAAAGATATTTTCAGGAGATCACCGCTCAAACGGGCTAAATTTTCAGGCATTCGCCGTAACCTTCGCTTTATATCCGGCGAGAACCCCTGAGGATATCCGCAGGGCCAAGGTCAAAGGGGACGTTCCTCCACAGCTTATCGTTTTGTTCTTCCCGGTATAACGGTTAACTGGAGGCCCAGGAAAAACAGCTGCTGTTTGTCGCCCGTGGCAGTGGACAGGAGGTTGGTAAACCCATATTGCAATTGTGGCCCCAGTTTGAAGAAGGTTTTGCCGCTATAAAATCCTGCCTGCAGGGCCAGTGCTCCGTTAAATTGCGTTTTGTTAAAAACACTGTTGTCGTGATAATAAGCCCCGGTTCCATAGTCAAAATGCAGTGCGTTGGTCGATAGCAGCTGCGCAATGGAAACGCCTGCCTCTGCGAAGAAAAGCAGTTTCTTACCCTGGTTCAATTGATAGTTCAGGTTCAGCGGCAGCTCCAGGAAATGATACTGGTTGGTATAGGACTGTGTATTGCCGTTGCTGTAATAACCCCTTACCGTGGCAAATCCCGTGTTGGGTGATGCAATCAGCAGGTTGTACCCGGAATAATCACCGGTCTGAATGATGTTGGAAAAATAGTGATAGTTTAAGCCGCCTGACACCGATATCCTCTTACCAAGTGTTTTCTGTACAAAAGCTCCGGCTGAAAAAGAAAACCCGGGTTTTGGCTGGGCCGGTGTATAATACCTTGAGGGCGTCCGGGCCGCGGGTGAAAAGCTATAGTAGGCCAATGGGGCGGCAGTATAGCTGGTGGCTCCCTGGAAAAGCGATTGGTAGATGGGGGAAGCCCCTGCTGCAGCCGTAAAACCCAGTTGCCAGCTTTTCTTTTTGGCGGGAGGATTGGATTTGGCAACAGCCGGCTTTGTCGCGGCAGTACCTTTTTTTAGGGACTGTTTTTGGGAGTCGGGAGTCGGGTGTCCTGCGTCGGGAGTCCCGCCTGGGCCGGGCTTCGGCGGGATACGGGATGCGGGATGGGTGGCACCAGGTCCGGTAGCTACATCTGAGTTATCGGTTATGCTTGTCCGTTGTTCTTTTTTAGAATCCAGCGACGGGTGTCGGGTGCCGGGTGTTCCGCCCGCTCCGCCTGAATCAGATTTGGCGGGCGAAGCCGCATGCGTCTCGCCAGAGAAGAGCCGGGATGCAGGTTTCTTCACTGATCCGTTGGGCTTAAAACTGGTTTTGCCATCACCGGATTTTTCCGGGTCATTTGATAACGATTGCTCATGCGCGTCCTGTTGCTTTACTGATCCGGCAGAGGATGGCGTGGCGGCTCCTGGTACATGGTTCGCGTCGCTCTTTGCGGTGATTTGTTTTGCAGAAGGATCCGTCCGTTGATTAAGCAGGTAAAAGCCGCCCCCCAATACAAGACCTGCAGCCAGGAACATCCACAACAGGGGTCTTCTGCGATCCCGGTCGCGTTTGATCCTTGTTTCCACACCCGCCCATACAGATTCTGATGGACTGAACAACAGTTCCTCCATCTTTTTACGAACCTGTTTCTCAAATTCAGGGTCTTGCATATGATTCCGTTTTTGTGTCGGTCGATAATTTTTTGATCCAGCTGATGAGCAGACCCCTTGCCCTGGCATACTGCGATCGCGAAGTGCCTTCATTGATCCCGAGAATCTTCCCGATCTCAACATGGCTGTAACCCTCCACCGCATGCAGGTTGAAAATGGCCTGGTAGCCCGGCGGCAATTGCCTGATCAAACCCGCCAGCTCTTTGGCGCTCAGGGTCATTTCGGGGTCATCTCCTGTTACGGGATGAAGAGCTGTGTCTGTAAACAACAGGTCGGACTGGTACCAGCTGTTTTTCTTCAGCCAATTGATGGCGGTATTGACCATAATGCGCCGGATCCAGCCACCGAGTTCCCCCTGGAACTTGTACTGGTGAAGGTTTAAAAACACCTTTACAAATCCATCCTGCAAAACATCCTCCGCATCGGCCATCGATTTCGTATACCGGTAACAGATGCCCAGCATGTTCTCTGTGAACATGGAATAGAGCTCCCGTTGGGCTGCAGCGTCCCCTTTCAGGCAGTCTTTTACCAGCTGGCGGTGATCCATTCCTTGTTGTTACGGTTAATTGAACTGACAAATAAACGGCAGTAATCGTTGCATCCCATCACTAATTTAAAGGAGGTGAAACCTTATCTTTGGAGTTATGATAAATATGGGCTTAACTGAACGGGATCAACGTGTTATATGGCATCCCTATACCCAGCACCAAAACATGATGCCGCCGGTGGCCGTGCTGCGCGGGGAGGGTGCCCTGCTGTTTGATGAAAACAACCGGGCCTATATCGATTCCATCAGCAGCTGGTGGGTGAATATTCACGGGCATGCACATCCGTATATTGCGCAAAAAATATACGAACAGGCAAAATGCCTTGAGCATGTTATTTTCACCGGCTTCACCCATGAACCTGCCGTAAGGCTGGCGGAACGGCTCCTGCCCATCCTCCCGGGTCCTTTTTCCAGGGTTTTTTATTCCGACAACGGCTCCACCGCCGTGGAAGTGGCCATTAAAATGGCCATCCAGTATCACCGCAACCTTTCGCGGGACCCCCACCCCCCTTCCACCCTGCTCGCTTTCAGGAATGCTTATCACGGCGATACCTTTGGGGCCATGAGCGTAAGCGAAAGGGGTACGTTTACGGCCGCTTTCCGCGACTACCTGTTCGACGTCCAGTTTATCGACACCCCAAACGCATCCAACATCAGCGAGCTAAAAAATTTTATCAGCAGCCGGGCATGCAATATCTCCGCCTTTATCTATGAGCCACTGTTACAGGCCGCTGGCGGCATGCACATGTACCAGCCCGGCCCGATGAACGACCTCCTGGCACATCTACAATCCAACGGCATCCTTTGTATTGCTGACGAAGTGATGACAGGCTTTGGGAGAACGGGAAAAACTTTTGCCTCTTCCTGGCTATCTGCCCAGCCCGATATCATTTGTCTGAGTAAGGGGCTGACGGGCGGAACCATGGCCCTGGGTGTTACCGCCTGCACCCCGCAAATATTTGATGCCTTCCTGAGTGAGGACAAGACCCGGACCTTTTTTCATGGTCATTCCTTTACCGCCAACCCCATTGCCTGTGCCGCCGCCCTAGCCAGTCTTGACCTGCTGGAACAGGCAGACTGTGCTGCAGGCATCGACCGGATCCTGGACGGACACGGAAAATTTGCCCGTACGCTGTCCGCTCCTTCGCTGAAGCTACCGGTAAAGAACATACGCCAGTTGGGGACCGTGATCGCTTTTGAACTGGAAGCGGGAGCGGATGGTTACCTCAACCAGGCTGCGCATTCGCTGACCCGGGATGCCCTGGAATCCGGCATCTACATCCGTCCGCTGGGAAATACGATCTACCTCATGCCCCCCTATTGTATCACCGGTCAACAGCTGGAACAGGTATACGACTTTTTGCTCACCTGGCTCCAACAAAAAACCGGCAAACCCTAAGGCTGCCGGTTATATGTACAAATAAATATTTTAGAACTTAACGGGGACGGATACCTGCGTATCATCCCATTCAATAACCATGGCGGATGCGGGGAACCGGATGGTCAGCTGCTCGATGGGCGGACTTACTTTCTTTACAGGTACATCCACATGCAGTACATCCTTGTCCTTGTACTTATCATAACTGAAAGCACCCCACTGCCCCAGTTGGCTGTTCAGGATCACCGTCCAGGAGCTGGCATTGGGAATGGCAAACAGGGTATAAGTCCCGGCCTTTACCGGCTTGCCGCCAAAGGTTCCGTCCTTGGCAAAACTGATGGTAGTTGCTTCGTCGGCGCCTACACGATATACCTTCCCATAGGGTTCCAGTTTACCAAAAATTTCCCGGCCTTTTTTGTAGGGACGTCCGTAGGTGACCTTGATGTTCGCAGTCCGGACCGTGTCATGCGGGCTGTTGGGATGAGATGGCTGGCTGCAGGCAGCAATCGAAATCAATAAAATTGCAGGCAAAAGCAATAGATTTTTCATTGTGTATATTTTTGCAAGTGATTGGAGCGGATTAAAGTTAGCGATTCCCCACATAATTGCTCAACGCAACCAGCGATTTTTCCATGACCGGTCCCAGTTGTTTGTCGTAGAACATACTCTTGAGCTTTTCCCAGGGATACCAGCGAAAATAAAAATCAAAATACCATTC
>DATJYH010000111.1:0-13027 GCA_035499675.1 Puia sp. | reverse complement strand
TCTTTGCCACAGCTGGTAAGCGGCGAAATATTGGAAGTCAGCCGCGGCATAGAATGCAGAACAGAGCATGTTCCCCTGGGCGTCGTGGCTTCCATCGTCCCCTTCAATTTCCCTGCCATGGTTCCCAACTGGACCCTGCCCAATGCGCTGGCCCTGGGCAATTGTATGATCCTGAAACCATCGGAGAAAGTGCCCCTGAGCGCAGGCAGGCTGGCTCAATTGCTGAAGGAGGCGGGTCTGCCCGATGGCGTACTGAATATTGTGAACGGCGACGAAAACATCGTACAGGCCATTTGTGATCATCCCGGCATCGAAGCTGTTTCCTTTGTGGGTTCCACCCGCGTGGCCAAACTCGTTTACAAAAGAGCCACCGGTCAGTACAAAAGATGCCTGGCACTCGGCGGCGCAAAAAATCATTTGCTCGTGTTGCCGGATGCCAAAACGGATATGACGGCACAGAACATCGTGGCTTCCATGAGTGGTTGTGCCGGACAGCGTTGCATGGCCGCGTCTGCCATGGTGGCGGTGGGAGCCGTGGATCATATCATCGAAAAGATCTGCGAAGAGGCCAGGAAGATTGTCCCGGGTAAGAACCTGGGAGCCGTGATCAGTCGTGCGGCTAAGGAGCGAATAGAAAAATATATTTCGGAGGCAGAAGAACAGGGTGCGTTGGTATTGGTGGACGGGAGGCATGCTACGGTGGAGGGAAAACCGGGTGGGAGTTATGTAGGACCTACGGTGATTGATCATGTTCGGCCAGACATGGCTGTTGCCAGCGAGGAGATCTTTGGACCCGTTATCTGCATCATGCGCGCGGATAACCTGGACGAGGCGCTTTCTATAGAAAACGCCAATCCCTATGGCAACGCGGCCAGCGTTTATACACAGAACGGCGGTTATGCACGCTATGTCGCCGAACGAGCCTCTGCCGGTATGATCGGCATCAATGTGGGCGTACCCGTACCCAGGGAACCCTTTTCATTTGGCGGCTGGAACGAAAGCAAATTTGGCGTGGGCGACATCACAGGCAAAAGCTCCATCGAATTCTGGACAAAGCTGAAAAAGACCACCGTAAAATGGAACCCCGAGGCGGGCATCAACTGGATGAGCTAAACGACTGAACGGCTACTACATTTAATATACTTATTATGCGGTCCACCATCTCCCCATCCGAAACCAAACAGATTGTACAGGACAACCTCGACTATACCCTGTTTTCCTGGAGCAAACAAAAAGACCTGGACCCCATCGCCGTCAAGTTCGGGGAAGGGGTTTATTTGTACGATTACAACGACAAGCGATACATCGATTTTTCCTCCGGCCTGATGAATGTCAACATCGGCCACGGGAATCAGCGGGTAACCGACGCTGTTATATCGCAAATGCGGGAGATAAGTTATGTTACCCCCGGATGCGCCACCCGTGCGCGTGGCGAACTGGGAAAGAAACTGGCATCCATTGCACCGCCCGGTATTACAAAAACGCTGTTTACCACCGGCGGGGCCGAGGCCATTGAAAACGCCCTCAAACTGGCGCGGCTCTATACCGGCAGGCATAAGATCATCGCCCGCTACCGGGCTTTTCACGGGGCTTCTTATGGCGCTATGTCGGCCGGGGGCGATCCGAGAAAACTCCCTTCGGATGCCCAACAGGTGCCCAATATCATCCATGTGGAAGATCCGTATTGCTATCGTTGCCCCTGGGGTAAAGAACCAGCCAGCTGCTCCCGCGAGTGTGTCAGCCATGTGGAGCGCATCATTCAATTTGAAGGACCGGAAAACATTGCAGCCCTGCTGATGGAAGGCGAAAGTGGTTCTTCCGGCTGTATCAAATATCCGCCGGGATACCTGTCGGCGATCAGGGAACTCTGCAGCAAACACGGTATCCTCTTCATCGCCGATGAGGTGATGAGTGGCTTTGGACGAACAGGCAGTTGGTTTGCGGTGGATCAGCAGGAGGTCATCCCGGATATGATTGTGACCGCCAAGGGCATTACCTCGGGATACCTGCCCCTGGGTGCGCTGATGGTCAGCGACCGGATCGCTTCCTATTTCGACGATCATGTGCTTTGGCTGGGACTGACCTACTCTGCTCACCCTGTATGCTGTGCGGCCGCCCGGGAGGTGCTGGACATTTATGAAGATGAAAAGCTATTGGAAAATGCGAAGGCGATGGGACAATACCTGGAACAAAGCATGCAGGCCCTGAAAAATATCCATCCCTGCATCGGCGATTTCAGAAACACCGGTCTGCTGGGCTGTCTCGAATTGGTCAGGAACAGGGAGAGCAGGGAACCGATGGCCCCTTTCAACGCCAAAGCCTCGGAAATGACCGTCATGAATAAGGTAGCAGCCCGGCTGAAAGAACTGGGCATGTACACGTTTGTGAGATGGAACTATGTATTTATTGCACCCCCGCTCTGTATCAACCGCGAAGAAATGGATGAAGGCTTGTCGATACTGTCAAGAGCGCTGGAAGTGGCGGATGAATATGTTTATTGAGAAGTTGACAGACAGCATACTTGAAAATCATTCAAAATATTCATAAAATTTCAGCGCACGTGAAAAAAAGATCATTCGCACCCAATCGCCTGTCAACTGTCATCTGTCAACTGTCAACGCTTCTGCTTCTTTCCCTCTCATCAAACGCCCAACGCGCCCGTGACTGGGGTATTCCCTTTGATGGCACCCCCGGCAGGTGGAATGCCATCACGGATGTGGCGGGTGTGGAAGTCGGCTCCCGGACCCTCATAGCAGGGAGCGGTAAACTTCAACCGGGCAAGGGCCCCGTGCGTACAGGCGTCACCGCTATACTGCCGGGAGGAAAAACCTTTACAGCCGTATTTGCCAACTGGCATATGCTGAATGGAAACGGCGATATGACCGGCACACATTGGATCACCGAATCCGGCTTTTTGGAAACACCTATCCTGATCACCAATACCGGCAGTGTGGGCATAGTGCGGGATGGTGCGCTGGGCTGGATGAACAAACACCACTACTATAAAGCGGAGGCAGACAGTGTCTGGTATGCCTACCCGCTGACGGCCGAGACCTATGACGGTGTACTGAATGACATCAACGGCTTCCATGTGAAAAAAGAAGATGCCTGGATGGCGCTGGACAGTGCGCGGAGCGGACCGGTAGCAGAAGGGAACGTGGGTGGCGGTACAGGCATGATCTGTCATGGGTTCAAGGGTGGCACGGGAACTGCTTCACGTGTGATCGATGCAAAATATGGCGGTTACACGGTAGGCGTGCTGGTGCAAACCAACTATGGAACCCGTCCGCAACTGACCATTGCCGGTGTACCGGTCGGGAAACTTCTCGCAGACACCCTGCAGAACCTGTTTTATGGCATCACCGCCCATACCAGGTTCTCCGATCCCAATGCAGAAACCGGGAGCATCATCGTCATTGTAGCCACCGATGCGCCCCTGTTGCCCCATCAACTCAAACGCATCGCACAACGTGTGCCGCTTGGCATCGCAAAAATGGGCGGGATCGGCGGCAACGGCTCCGGCGATATTTTTCTGGCCTTCTCCACCGCCAACAAAACCGCGTTTGACCGGGAAAAGACCACTAACGTGGAGATGTACCCGAACGATCGCATCGGCGTACTCTTTGCCGCCACGATCCAGGCAACGGAAGAAGCCATCACCAACGCATTGTTCGCCGCCCGGGATATGGAAGGTATCAACGGAAACAAAATATATGCATTGCCCAGGGAGGCCGTGGTCAGGCTGCTGAAACAGTACAAAAGAATACCCTGATCAAATGGGCAGATCGGGCTCTTTGGGCTTGGGGATCCTGATATAACTGGCTGCCAGTGCGGCACAGCCTGCCACCAGGGCACCGGTTACGGAAGTAACCAGGATCAGTAAACCCGTGGAGCCTCCCAGTTGCAAAAGCTGGGCGATTTTTTGAGAAAGGATGCTGTTGTTTTTGTTGTCAATCCACCAGGCCAGCAGTTCCCACAAGAGGAATACACCCAGGAAGGCGGCGAGAAAGGACATAAACGGTCTCTGCGGCAGCAACAGACTGACCAGGAAGGCAGCGGGCGCGATCCCCCACCAGGGAAGATACAAGCCCGACACAAAGGACAGTAATGCCGTTAATGCAATGGAAACAATATATCTCAACATAATTTTCGCTTGTGATCAAACACAAAAACGTTTACATATGATCGTTATGAATCCGTCATCCCTTTATAAAATCGATCCTCCACCTGATCCTTTTGTCACCGGTGTCATCTTTTCCCATCATCCACAACGGGTAATATTTTCCCAGTGCCCAATTGTCCACAAAACTATCGTAATACATACTACCGGGATTGCCACTTTGACCGCCCGGATAAATGCCATAGGCTACCGTTTTGGCGCTGAGCTGAACGATCATCCTCCAACTGGGGCCATGGTCCTGTTTGGCCGCATTGATGCAATTGGTCCCTCCGCCAATGGGCAGGTCCGTACGGCTGAACGGAGCCAGTTTGGCGAGGTGTGTGACACCCGTGGCCTTGTATTTGGCCCAGGCCAGCCTGCCTTCTGCCTCTGCCAGTTTGCATAATTTCACCGCTCGTTTAAACGCCGCGGTAACATCGTCCTTCAGCGTTTCCTTCACCGGTGTGTTGATATTATCAAGAAATTTAAAGTTTGAATCCTTCAAAATCCCCTCCAGCAATGCACTTTCGGTAGGATAGATCAGCGGGAGTTTGGTTTGTGCCAGTTCATCGTCCCAAACCAGCTTGCTGAAATTGTCCCAGGTCAGCACAAAGATCGTTGGGCCCTTTTCGTCGGGATCGTTCCTCAGGTCCCAGGCCCGCAGTATATCGAAATAGTTTCTCTCATCCTCCGTGAGGGCAGTCAGATCGATGTTTTTGACCAGTACCGGATTCGCCATTTCTGCAAACACATTATAGTTCTCCGTCTGGAGTTTCATCATGTCTTCGATGGTCAGTAGTTTCTTGCCGGTCAGCATGCGATTGATGGTCAAACCCCGGTAAGGCGGGTACTGGCCGCCCAGGTAATATGGGTAAGTGGAGGGATCCACGGGCAATTGGTTGGCACTGCTGACAAAGCCACGCTCGGGGTTGATCATATGCGGGTTCTCCTCCTGCGGAATGGTGCCCTGCCACATATACGAGCTGTCGGTGCCGGGCATGATAAAGTCACCCTGCCTCTTCCACTTGGCCGGGAATTCCCCCTGGTCCCAGATGGCGATGTCCCCTGCCTTGTCGGCGAAGATGCAGTTTTGACCCGGCGTGTGCAGCCATTTAATGGCTTCGTAATAATCATCGTAGTTTTTCGCATGATCGAGCCTGTTAAAAAGCATCAGTTCGTTGCTGGGATCATGGGCTTTCCAGCGCACGGAGTAGTAGCCCCCGCGTGCGCCCCGGTCGCCGGTAAAATTTTTATCGTACATCACCGGTCCGAACAGGGTGTATGCCACCGTATCGATTTTCTCCGGCGCTCCTTTTATCGCGATATGTTCATACCGGAAATCGGTCAGCTTCCATTGTCCGTTGAACCAATATTCCTTCATGCTCTCATCCCGGAAACGTATTTCGTAATAATCGCGCACATCGCGCATGGCATTCGTAAAACCAAATGCACAACTGTCGTTAAACCCGATAATGACACCCGGTGCCCCCGGAAAGGATGCTCCATAGGCGTTAAAAGACGGAGTTGACAACTGGATCTCAAACCAGAGCGAAGGCAGGTTCAGGGCAAGATGCGGGTCATTGCATAAAATGGGCGCACCACTTTGGGTGATCTTCCCGCTCACTGCCCAGTTGTTGCTGCCATTGTCTTTATCCGGTTTATGCGGAATGATGTTCACGGTGTCCTTATTGCCAAAATATACAGAATCGGCGGAGGGCGGCATCTGCACGGAAACCCCTGGCGAGGGGAATAAGGTTCCCTTGGGCACAATGGGGTCCAGCGAATCCTGCGTCATCGGATACATCTTCTCAAAATCATCCCTGCTGAAAATGGATTTGGCATTGGTATATTCAAAATCATTTTCAGCGCCGGTCAGGTCAAGCGACATATATTTCAGGAACAGGGCCGTTTTCAGGTTGGTCCATTTTTCGGGCTGGTAGTTAAGCAATTTATATTCCACGGGCAACTGGCTCTCTTTCAGGCTCGCGATATAGGCGTTGACGCCGGCGGTATAGGAATCGCAGGCCGCCCGGCTGATGGGGTTCTTTTCGACTTCCTGCTCCGCTTTCTCCGCGGCGTATACCATTCCCAGTCTTCTTTTCTCGCGGTCAAAATTCACTCCCCGCGGACCAATCAGCTCGCTGATACGTCCAGCTGCCGCATAGGCCTGGAACTCCATCTGCCATAAGCGGAATTTTGCATGGAGATAGCCCTGGATATAGTAAGCGTCGTCCTCGTTGCTGGCAAATACATGCGGAACAAGACGATCGTCCAGATATACCGAGGCCTTGTCTTTCAGATCCGGCAGGATGATCTGATCGTTAAAATCGTTGTCGATGGATTCTGCATTTTGCCAGAAACCATGTTGCGGGCTCAGAAATTTTCCGAGCGGTGGGATGGGTTTTCCGCCAATATCCCATTCATTGTTCAACACTACAATCAACCCGGTGGTTACAACAGTGGATACAATAAACGGTATCATTCTCATACTGGCATGATTGAAAACAACAATATCAAATAAAAATAAAGCATTTTTTTTATTCAGTCCCTGTTTTATGAAATCGTGGATCGGGGAACGTGAGAGGGAGTTGACAGTTGACAGTGGACAGACCTCAGTTTAACGGGTTGTTGATTTGCACCGCAGCCCGCGTCCCGTATCCCGATCCCGCAGGCCGCTTCACCCGCCGAATCCGCCTCAGGCGGAGTAGACGGGACTACCGACTCGAAAAACTACCACAAGATGGTATTGTTTTCGCCCGCGTTTTGTTCCACTTTTGTATCGTCGAACACCATCAACCGTTAACCTTATCTTATCAGTCGTGTCATGAAACATTCAATCATCAGCTTCGACAACAAGATGAAGCTTGGCCTGGGGCTGCTATGGCTCCTGTATTTTGTTTGCCGGATATTTTTCTAGGCAGATGAATACACTTACCACAAAAGAAAGCGTATCCTGACATCGTTCGATCCAATTGGATTATGGAGGAAATGTTGGTATGCTAACCGGCTTCCTGAACAGAGGCCGGTTTTTTATTTAGAGGAGGCATGAGAAAGTCCTTCTATCAAACGCTCCAATTCATCCATGGTATTGAAACCGTGTAAAACAATGCGCAAACGTTCCCGGCCCACCGGCACCGTTGGATACAGGATGGCCCTTACATCCAGCCCCGTCACCTGCAGGCTTCGGGCCAGCATCTTAACGAGTTCATTCCCCGGAACAATGAGTATTTGGATGGCGGTATCGCTCGCAAGTCTTTCGAAGGGCAGCGTGGCCGATTGAAACCGGGTTATCAGCTGTCGCAGTCGGTCTCTTTCCGGCCTGAGTCCCGGAAATATTTCATAAGCGGCCCTGATCGCTGCCACCGCAGAGGAAGGCAATGCCGTGCTAAAAATAAAAGGTCTCGAAAAATTGACGAGGTAATCCCTTAATGTCTCCGATCCCAGCACCACCGCTCCATGACATCCCGCTGCTTTGCCAAATGTATACACCCGGGCAAAACAGGCCGCCTGCAATCCGAGCTGCTGGGCCAACCCCTCTCCCCGCTCTCCGATTGTACCGGTAGCATGCGCTTCATCAAGGATCAGTTGCGCTCCATATTTTTTGCAAAGCAGGATCAAATCCTGCAGCGCGGGCTTATCACCATCCATCGAAAAGACGGACTCAGTGGCTACAAAAATATTTCCGGATGCCGTCTTCAATCTCTTTTCGAGATCATTCAAATCATTGTGCGCAAAAGAAAAAGATTGTGCAAACGATAAACGGATGCCATCCCGGATAGAAGCATGGCTGAGGTAATCATACAATATCGTATCTCCCCGGCGGGGCACCGAACTCAGCAAACCCAGGTTGGCGTCATAGCCCGAGTTAAAGATCAGCGCTGCCGGTGCCTGGTGAAACCCGGCGAGGAATCGTTCCGTTTCTTCTATGAGCGCATAGTTCCCTGCCAGCAGTCTTGAGCCACCGCTTCCGTGTCTCAATGCCGATTCATGTAAGTTTGCCGAGATCCATTTTTCAATAAGCCCGTTTCTGACAATGCCGAGGTAGTCGTTCGAGCAGAAATCAACACTTCCCTCCGATATTGTCAGCCGGCGGAAAGCATCCTCGCTGCGTCGCTCATTTAATTTATGATGGAGAAAATCTTCTTGCATACTTTTGCCGGTCAAATATCAATGTATTCATCTGAATCCCAAAAATCATGACGCAGGCGGACACAAAAAATATCCTGGGTTTACAGTTGCCCACGGATCCACGATGGGTTGACCTGGCAGGTATTTCGCTGGAGGATATCCTCACCGATCATGCTTATTGTGAGCAAAAGGCGGCCACCAGTTGTATTTCGCTGGTGCAGCGATACCCCGAAAAAATCCGGCTGGTACAGGAGCTCTCCGCTGTGGTAACGGAGGAATGGGGACATTTCAGGATGGTGCTGGCAGAATTGCAAAAAAGAAACCTCGCACTGGGAAAGCAGAGAAAGGACCTTTATGTAAACAAACTGTTGGAGTTCCAGCAAAAGGGAGGAAATGCCGAGGACCGTTTCCTGGACCAGCTGCTGGCCATGGCGTTGATAGAGGCGCGCAGTTGTGAGCGATTCAAAAGGCTCAGCGAAGGATTGAATGATGAATATCTCAGAAAATTTTACCGCCGTTTTATGGAAAGCGAGGCCGGGCATTACCATTTGTTTATTGACCTTGCCGAAACCTATATCGGTAAGGAGAAGGTGAGAAAACGCTGGAAAGAATGGCTGCAGTATGAGGCCGGGATCATGTCATCGATGGAACTTCGCGGCGACCGTATGCACTGATCGCGGGAGGAGTTCGGCCTGTTTTCATTTTATTAACCATCCTCAGCAAGCCACCGAACAGGATAAACATTATATTTATGGCAGTATGGCATCCATGACCGGGATGTCCGACCCATCCGACGTCCATGCATCACCGCTTCCCTGCAGCCATCCTAAAAACAACCTAAACAGCCCCATATGAAAGGACAAATGATGGATTACGCGCTGACCACGCATTCCATTCTTGAATACGGCAACCGCGTTTTCCCGCAAAAGGAAATTGTGTCGAAACTGCCGGACGGCAGCTGGCATCGATATCGCTATCACGACCTTTACCGGAGAACAAAACAACTGGCACATGCACTTGTTCATACCCTGCATGTGAAACCGGGAGAAAAAATCGCAACATTTGCCTGGAATCATTATCAACACCTGGAGTTGTACTATGCCATTCCCGGTGCCAGCGCGATATGTCATACGCTCAACATCCGCCTATCACACGACCAGGTACAATACATCATCAATCACGCCGAAGATAAAATCATTTTTGCAGACGCCAGCCTGGTCGCATTTCTGGAAAAGATCAGCCCCCTGTTGCCCACGGTGGAACACTATATCATCATCAACGCAGGTCCAAATTTCCAGTCGACGCTGCCAAACTACCGCCTGTATGAGACACTGATCGCGGCAGGCAGTACAGACTATGAATGGCCCGATACAGATGAAAACGATGCCTGCGCCCTCTGTTATACCAGCGGCACAACAGGCAACCCGAAGGGGGCTTTGTATTCACATCGTTCTACCTACCTCCATGCATTATCGAGCATTATGCCCAATGCCGCCAACCTCAGCTGTTTTGACAAATCGCTGATCATTGTACCTCAATTCCATGCCATGGCATGGGGAGCTCCTTTTAACTGCATCATGGCCGGGGTTGAAATTGTAATGCCGAGTTGTCACCTGCAGGCTGCACCATTGATCGATATTATCATCAAAGAAAAAGTAACCCGGGGCCTGGGTATTCCCACCATCTGGCTGGCAGTATATGAGGCGTTGATGAAAAATCCGCCCGGGAGCGATTTTACCCTGAAAGAATTCCTTTGCGGTGGGTCCGCATTGCCTAAGAGCCTGATAGAAGGTTATGAAAAAAATTTTGGCATCCGGGCATTGCATGCCTGGGGCATGACGGAGACTTCCCCCATGGGGACGGTATCCCGGCTGCAATCTGCGCATAAGGATCTTCCGTTAGAAGAACAATACAAGGTCAGGGCGCGACAGGGTTTCGAAATTCCCGGCGTGGAGATCAAACTGGTAACAGAAGACGGGACCATCGCGCCCCGGGACGGCGTAACGCTGGGAGAGATCGTTATCCGTGGTCCCTGGGTCATTGACAGCTATTACAAGATTGAAGACAATGAAGCCTATTTTACCAGTGACGGATGGTTCCGTACCGGGGATGTCGGAACGCTGGATACCGAGGGCTACCTGCAGATCAGCGACCGGTCGAAGGACCTGATCAAAAGCGGAGGCGAATGGATCTCCAGCGTTGCACTGGAAGTAGCACTCATGGCGCATCCCTCCATCCGCGAAGCCTGCGTGATCGCCGTACCGCACGAAAAATGGCTGGAACGTCCGCTGGCCTGCATCGTGCCCGCCGAGGGAACCGTAGTGAGGGAAGATGAGTTGAAAACATTTCTTTCCCGTGAGTTTGCCAACTATCAAATTCCCGAAAGGTTTGTCACCATCGGTGAAATCCCCAAAACCAGCGTAGGAAAATTCAATAAAAAGGAATTGCGAAGAATGTACGCGGCGGGTGAATTGGTTTGAGCCGGGTTAGGCGGTCACGGTGACACAGCCGATCTCAGCGTTTCCACATAGCGGTCGATGTACTCCCTGATTTTTTTTCTGCGGTATTGCATGACCCATCTTGGATGCGGCAGGGGAATGATGTCGCTGAAAAACTGCTGTTTCGCATTCAATTTACTGAAGTACTTAAAATTTTCGCCTTCTCCCAGGCAATACACGATCCTGCCCGCCCCAATGGTATTGATCTGTGTCCGAATACAATCGATCATAAAAGGCTCAACCCTGCTGAGCAGCAGGGCGTCGTCGTAATAGTTCACATTTTTGCCTTCCCGTACAAAACCCAGCGGTGACAGGGCCGTAACAAAAAAGTCGTGATAAAATGCCGTCGCACCGCCGTACGCTTCGATCACTTCGTATACAAATACCGAGGACAATTCGGCCTGCTTTTTAAAATCATTGGCAATACCGCATACCTCTTGCAACCGGATAGGATCAGTAAAGGGAATTCCGGTAACTCCTCCGCCAAAACGACCGGGATTGATCCCGAAAATAAACCGGCGTGGATCGTGGTCGGAATAATAACGCTTGTAGAACGCTTCCACCAGGGACCAGACCGTTTTGTTTGTAAAAGGATGCATCAGTTCCATTCCCTTTGGCAACCGGAAACCGGGCGAAAGGTTTTTGTAAAAGTTCAGGATGGCCTGGGCCTGTGTCGCGGATTGTTTCAATAATATTTTCCCGCTAAGTTAATGACCAGCCAGCACCTGCTCCGGCATATTATCGGACTAAATTCATACCTTCCCTCCCGCCATTTGTAAAATACAACAACATGAAAAGAAGAGATTTTGTAAGGAATACCAGCCTGGCTGCAGCAGGCATCAGTCTTCTACCAGGCAGGTCTTTATTCAGCGCCCCACAAAAAGTACGCCTGGGGATCATCGGTACCGGACTGCGCGGGCAAAACCACATCGACAATGCGCTCCGAAGAAATGATGTGGACATTGTAGCCCTCTGCGATGTGGACGAGCGCATGTTGCAAATGACCGCCGACCTCTTTAAAAAATCAGGAAAACCCATGCCGCCGGTATTCAGGGGAGATCCCCATGCCTACCGAAAACTGCTGGAACAAAAAAAGCTGGATGCGGTATTGATTGCCACGCCCTGGGAATGGCATGGACCGATGGTCCTCGACAGCCTGCAGGCAGGCATCAAATACGTGGCTACCGAAGTCATTCTCGGTATTACCCTGGAAGACCACTGGCATGTGGTACGCGAGGCGGAAAAACAGCAGGCCCATGTGATGATGATGGAAAATGTATGCTACCGCCGTGATGTGATGGCGGTGATGAACATGGTCCGCCAGGGCCTCTTTGGTGAATTGATCCATATGCAGGCGGGTTACCAGCACGATCTCCGCGGAGTAAAATTCAACAATGGCATCGAGCCCTACGACAGCGGTGTGGAATTTGGCGAAAAGGCTTTTTCGGAAGCCCGCTGGCGGACCAATCACTCCGTAAATCGTAACGGTGACCTGTATCCGACACATGGCATCGGGCCGGTAGCGCAGATGCTTGATATCAACCGCGGCAACCGTTTTCTGTCGCTTTCCTCGTTTGCCACCAAATCAAGGGGATTGCACAACTACATCGTGGCAAAGGGTGGCGCCGGCCACCCCAATGCAAAGGTTGAATTCAAACTGGGGGATATTGTTACCACGCAGATCCGTTGCAACAACGGGGAAACGATATTCCTGCAACACGATACCAACTCACCGAGACCCTATTCGCTGGGCTTCCGCGTGCAGGGAACAAAGGGATTATGGATGGATGTCAACAAATCACTGTACATAGAAGGAGTCAGTAAGAAGGCGGACCAATGGGAGGATGCAAAGGCTTATCTCGATCAATTTGATCATCCTTTGTGGCAGCGCTGGAGCAAGGAAACAGAGGGTGCCGGTCACGGCGGAATGGATTTTTTTGTATTGCATGCTTTTATTGAATCCATCAAAAGACAGGTCGCAACACCGCTGGATGTTTACGATGCTGCCGCCTGGAGTGCCATCACACCCCTTAGTGAGGTCAGCATCGAGCTGGGTAACCAAACCGTGGAGTTCCCTGATTTTACCAGTGGTCAGTGGATGTACCGGAAAAACAATTTTGCGAGGAATGATGAATTCTAATCCATGGCGATGCTTTTACAGGAACAGATTGAAAAGGCAGCGCAACAATTTCTGGACGCCCGGGTACCGCTGATCCGGCCATTGGGCCAGGGCCTGATCCAT
>DATJYH010000110.1:0-3499 GCA_035499675.1 Puia sp. | reverse complement strand
TATGGTACCAGTTTTGACCAGTTGCAAAATAATCCCATGGCGGTTGTAAAGGAAGCAAAGGCCTGGGGAGCGGATTATGTGGCATGTTTCTGGATCCCACACCAGGGGAACGATTTTGGGATAGCGGACATTCAAAAGGCGGTCGATGTTTTCAACAAAGCAGGAAAAATATTAAAAGAAAACGGACTGGCACTTGTTTACCATGCGCATGGCTATGAGTTTCGTCCATATGAGGACGGGACCCTGTTCGACTACCTGGTGAAAAATACCAATGCCGCTTGGATGAATTATGAAATGGATGTATACTGGGTCAAGAATGCGGGACAGGAACCGCTTGCCTTGCTGGCGAAATATCCCGGGCGTTTTCCGTTGATGCATCTCAAAGATCGCAGACCCGGATCGCCAAACAATCTGAATGGCAGTTCAGATAAGGAATCAAACGTGGTATTGGGAACCGGCGATGTGGGCATTGAAGCGATCATGAAGGCCGCTGGAAAAGCGGGCGTCAAACATTACTTTATCGAAGATGAATCTTCCCGCTCGTGGGAGCAGGTTCCTGCCAGTTATGCCTACCTGATGTCGCTGCACCTGTGACAGAAATCCAGGAAAACGTTGGCAAAAATCAATTGCATAACGGCGTTTATATCCTCCGCTTGACTACTTTTGTTATTGTATGAATCACGCGGGGAGAAAAAATTTCTACCTTATCCTGATATTGGGGCTGCTCTCGGCAATTGGCCCTTTTTCCATCGACATGTACCTGCCCGGTTTCCCGTCCATCGCGAGGGATCTCGGCACCACGGTGGCGCATGTTTCACTTTCACTTTCCAGTTTTTTTATTGGTATTTCCGCGGGACAATTTATTTACGGGCCGCTACTGGACCGTTTTGGCAGAAAGCAACCGTTGTATGTTGGTTTGGCGGTATACCTCCTCGCATCGGTCGGCTGTATTTTTGCCTTTTCGGTCAATGCGCTGATATTGTTGCGGCTACTGCAGGCACTGGGGTCCTGCTCCGGGATGGTGGCTTCCCGGGCCATGGTGCGTGATTTGTTTCATGTAAAGGACAATGCAAAAATCTTTTCCCTGCTGATGCTGGTTGTGGGTGTGTCCCCCATCATTGCACCTACCCTTGGAGGTTATGTAACAGCCGCCTTCGGATGGAGATATATATTTGTGATCCTCGCAGGTCTTTCCGGAGTCATCCTGTTGACAGTTTGGTCCTGGCTGCCGGAAAGCAGGCCCCCGGATCCCGGGTTTTCGTTGAAACCCAAACCCATCGTTCTCAATTTTGCTGCGGTGATCCGGGAGCCACAGTTTTACACCTATTCGCTAACGGGCTCCGTGGCATCGGCAGGATTGTATGCCTATATCGCCGGTTCCCCGTATGTATTCATGGAATTGTTCAGGGTTTCTGAACGACAATACGGATGGATATTCGCGCTCGTGGCCATGGGCCTCATCGGCGCCAGCCAACTCAACAGCGTTTTGTTAAGGATCTACCGGAGCGAGCAGATCATCCGGGTTGCGCTGTTTTGCCAGTCACTCACCGGCCTGGTACTTTTTACGGGAACGCTGTTTCACTGGCTGGAACTGTTCAGCACGATCTTTTTTATTTTTATTTTTTTGTGCTGCCAGGGATTCACTTTCCCCAATTCCTCTGCGCTTTCACTGGCGCCATTCAGTAAAAATGCGGGCAGCGCTTCTGCCCTGCTGGGGGGTATACAGATGAGCATCGGCGCCTTCACCTCCGCCCTCGTCAGTTTTTTAAACAATCATACCGCCTTACCCATGACGGGTGTCATGGCGTGTTGTGCCTGCAGCAGTTTCAGCATCCTGATGGTAGGCAGTCGCATCATCCGCTACCGGGCAAGCCTGACCGAAGTAGAAGAACAGACCGCAGAAATGATCAGCACTTCCTAAACACCCGGTCCCTGATTCTCAGAAACCTGTTTTCGCATAAACTTGCCGCGGACCTCGGCCGCGGTTTTGTGCATACCGTCGTGGCTCCAACCGGGCGGCATGACCAGGTAGCGCATTTTATTACGCAGGCCGGGTGCTTTTTTTACGTCCCGCCACAGTTCTGCAAACTCGCCAAAATACACGTCGAAAAAATTATGGGGATTGATGCTCCGTGTAATGCCATATTCCGGTTGGATATCTTCCCGCAGGTTTTGAAATGTCCGGAAAACCCGGTCCCAAATGTTCAGCAGGTTGCAAAAATTGGTATCCATATAGAGGGGGTTGCGGGCATGATGCACGCGGTGGTGGGAAGGTGTTAATATGATATTTTCCATGAACCCAAGCCTGCCGCTTTTCAGGATTCCCTCACCCACATGTATAAACGATCCCCAGGTGCCATCAATAAACATGATAAAGAAAAGCAGCGGCGGGTTAACACCGGCGAGCATACATACAGAGGTCCGGATCACATCCGCATACGGAGCCTCCAAAAAGAAATGGGCGTAGTTGACCGATAGGTTCATCGCTTCCGGAGCGTGGTGCGTGGAATGAAGACACCAGAGCAACCTCACTTTATGCGCCAGGTAGTGATAAACAAAATGTCCAAACTCCCAGGCAATATAGCCATATATCAGCCAGTACCAGGTGAACCGTGTTTTCAACAGCCCGTGTTTCTCAAATAAACCAATGCAAAAAGCTACCGCGGCAATGGATATGAACCGGGAAGCAAAACGATTGAACACGTAAATAAAAAAAGGTACTTTGTAATCTTCGATCCGGAATTTACGGTACAGCAACCCCCTGGCGATTTCAACAACCAACAACAGGGGAATCACTGGCCCGATAGACGACAGGATCCCGTCCAGGGTAAGCAGACGGCTATAATCCCCCGACCGGAACATGGTGATCAGGTCGCCGATGCCGAAAAAGGAAATCAGCTCATCATATAAAGCGTGGAAAATGCCCATAACGGGTGGTGTCATGCGGCGGCCTCATAGTGTCCCGGCGCCGTCCTTCAAAAAAACTGCGGGATGTACCCACCGGTAACATCCCGCAGGGTTATCATGTCAATTGTCTAGAAACCCCAGCCCTTCATGATGTCGTAATCCTCCTTGGCGCACTGCAACGGAGTTTTGCCCTGGTAGGATTCCTGTTCAATAATAAAATAACGGGTTCCGCCGGTAGTCTTCCCGATATCAACGATTTCCTTGGTATTCACGATGCCTTTGCCGAGGATGGTGCTTTCGTATTTTTCCTCCTTGCTGGTGCTCGGGATTTCGTCTTTTACGTGCATGAGCTCAAACCTTCCGGGGAATTTTTTAGCGATGTCTATGGCCTTGGCACCACCGTTGTACAGGTTGCCCATGTCCAACTGCTGTGCTACCAGGGCGGGATCCGTATTCTGCAGGATCAGGTCGTAGAGCACTACACCATTGAGGCTGTTACTAAATTCAAAGTCATGGTTGTGATACCCGAACTTCATCCCATGCCGTTTGCAAAGCTCCCCGCTTTTGTTAAAAACATCCATGTACCGTTTGA
>DATJYH010000109.1:0-4368 GCA_035499675.1 Puia sp. | reverse complement strand
GGCTCTCAATTCCATTCAGTGTGAATCGATAGGGCTGCAGGGTCACAAATACTTTACCACTCACGGTTACCTGGCTGTCTTCCAGGAATTTTTCAATATTGCGCATCGTGGGATCCAGCATTTGTCCTTCGTGCAGCCAGTTGCCATACCAGCTGCTCAACTGGTCCTTCCAGTACAGCTGCCACTTGGTCAGTGTGTGTTTTTCCAGCAGGTGGTGTGCCTTGATGATGATCATCGGCGCTGCGGCTTCAAAACCTACCCTTCCCTTGATCCCGATGATGGTATCGCCCACGTGGATGTCCCGTCCCACGCCATAGGGCTGGGCAATGGCCTGCAGGTATTGTATGGCTTCGGCCGGGTGCGGGAATTTTTTCCCGTCTATCGCTACCAGCTCACCTTTTTCAAAATCCAGTTCCATATTTCGGGTACCCGTCTCCGTTACCTGTGTGGGCCAGGCTTCTTCCGGCAGGTATTCCCGGGAGGTAAGTGTTTCACGTCCGCCCACCGAGGTTCCCCAGAGGCCCTTGTTGATGCTGTATTGGGCTTTTTTGAAATTCATTTCTACGCCATGGTTCACCAGGAAGTCGATCTCCTCCTCGCGGCTCAGCTTCAGGTCGCGGATGGGAGTGATGATGTCCACGCCCGGGAGCATGCTCTGGAATACCATGTCAAACCTCACCTGGTCGTTGCCGGCGCCGGTGCTGCCATGTGCCACAAACGAGGCACCGGTTTCCTTTACATGTTTGGCGACGGCGATGGCCTGCACCATTCTTTCGGCGCTTACACTTAAGGGATAGGTGGCATTTTTGAGCACATTGCCATAGATCAGGTAGCGGATGCAGCTGTCATAATATTCCCTGGTCACATCCACGCAGGAAAAGGAGGCTACCCCCAACTGCCGGGCCCTGGTCCCGATCTGCCGGATCTCGGCTTCGCTGAATCCGCCGGTGTTGACCGTCAGCGCATGCACTTCCAGGTGCCTGATGCGGTCGAGGTAGATGGCGCAATACGTGGTGTCCAGCCCGCCGCTATAGGCCAATACTACCTTGCCATTTGCTGCCGGAGCGTTGGTGTGTTGCTGTTGCTGGGGGAGAACGGTTGTGTTCATCTGTTCTTGCTGGTATTGATCTGCCCGCCGGTTTGACCGCCCGGCGTTCAGAAATTAAAAAAATAGTGAAACAGTGATTTCGGCTTGGCCGCGCCGTTGGTTTCCTTCTTCAGGAAGGGCTTCAGGAGTTTCCATTGCTTGATACGCATAAAGCGTTCATACAATTTGGAGTGCTGTTTGAAATCCTGGGTGGTTTCTTCCGGCTCAAAATGATCTTTGGGGTCGTAGAGCATGGCGGTGCACATGCAGTTTTTGCGTTCCTTGCTTACCAGGATGTCGTAGTTTACGCAGCTCTTGCAACCGGCCCAGAAAGCCTCATCCTGGGTGAGCTCGGAATAGGTCACCGGCTCATAACCCAGTTCGGAATTGATCTTCATAACGGCCAGGCCCGTTGTCAACCCGAAAATCTTTGCCTCCGGATACATTTTCCGGCTCAGTTCAAAGACCTTCTTCTTGATGCTGGTGGCCAGCCCGCTTTTCCGGAAGGGGGGCGCTACAATAAGACCTGAGTTGGCCACATATTCCCCGTGGCTCCAAGTTTCAATATAACAGAACCCGGCCCAAACGCCGTCGCCGGTAAAAGCGATGACGGCCTTGCCCTGACACATTTTTTCCCGGATATAATCTGGACTTCTTTTGGCGATGCCGGTGCCGCGGGCCCTGGCGGAAGATTCCATTTCGTCGCAAATGATCTGAGCAAAATCCACGTGCGTCTCATTCGCTATCAATATCTGAAATGTTTGTTGCTCTTGTTCCATCGGTTTTTTGTGAATGTGGTAATGAGATGTCAATGAGGTAATCATTGAAAACATACTGGCTCCCCGGACCTTTTCCGGGAGCAATAGTTCCGCTATGGCAGGAAGCTATGGAGGATGCTGGTATCAACGTCGTACCCAAAAGGGAATGGGGCGAACGGAAAAAACTGGGCACAGACGCGCAGTAAAAAACCCACGCTTGTTAAAGGCGTGCAATACCACCAGGTAGAGCGGTGATATGGGTGAGTTTTTTTTCATTTCAATGCAGATGAAATTGACCTAAATAATTGACTACACAAAGAAAAACAATTTTTTACATGCGGCGATATTTTTTTGGCTAAAATTTACCCGGCTTACTGTAAAATCATTGTTAAGCTTTGACAGGCACGGCATGCACGGCATCGGAGATTTCTTTGATCAGGCCTGCGTCTTTTTCGATCGCATTACCCACCACAATCACATCGGCACCGGCCCTGCAGTCGAGATAGGCTTTTTCCGCGTCCCGGATCCCACCGCCCACTACCAGGGGTACATCGATACAGCCGGCAACCTGGCTGATCATATCTTCCTGTACGGCCTGCCGGGCGCCACTGCCCGCATCCAGGTAAATCAGTTTCATACCCAGCATTTCACCGGCCACGGCGGTACACATGGCAATCTCGTGTTTGTCGCGCGGGATGGGGCTGGCATTGCTGATATAGGAAACCGTGGTGGGCGCTCCGCCGTCGATGACCATATAACCGGTAGAAATGATCTCCAGCCCGCTTTGTTTAACAAAGGGGGCTGATATCACGTGCTGGCCTATCAGCAATTCGGGATTTCTGCCGGATATCAGGGAGAGATAAAGGAGACCATCCGCATGTTTGGACACCTGGGAGGGGGTGCCCGGAAAGAGGATGACGGGGATGGCGCAATGCTGCTTGATCTTCAACACCACCTCATCGAGATGGTTGGAAATAACAAGGCTTCCACCCACCAGCAAATAATCAACCCTGGCATCGATGGCCAGGCTGGTAAGCTCCTCCAGTTTCTTCGCATGCACCTTGTCCGGATCGATCAGCATAGCGAAGGATTTCCGCCCTTTTTTCTTTTTGTCCAGTAGCGACTGGTAAATGGTTTCCTGCATTGATACGTTGCCGTTGAGTAGTACACAAAAATGCGAAAACTTTTCGGGGATACCAATTAACGGCCTGCACCCTGCGAAAACCGGATCATCGTGCAGTTTGACAGGCGGCAACACCCATAACCGCATGCGCAGCATGATTTAACGGATGTGGTCGCGGACACGGATTGATGTGAAAACCGGCGATGTTCTGCTGCGGATACCACTCATCGCGAAACCCGGTTGGCAAAAAAAGATGCCTCCGCTCCATGGGTAGATTTTTTTCAGCGCATTCCCAAAAAAATTTCTTCTTATTGAATGTGCACTGATGTGCATAAATCCGGCAACGCAATACCCACCTGAGCTTCAAAAATTATCAACGATTTTTTTCCACAGGTGTTGATATCTATGGATCGGAAATATGGAAATCAAAAAATACTTTCGTTTCCACTCCGGTAACAATTTCTTAACGATATAAAAGACAACTTTAACCATATGTCAAACAATAAGCAGTCGGGGAAAGGCCTGCAGTTTCATCGTCGCTTTACCCGGGACGGCGTGGACGTATTCAGCCAGTTTGAGTACGACTATCGCACATCCGTGATCCGCAATCCTTCCGGTGAGGTGGTATTTGAGATGAACAATGTGGAAGTACCCAGACAGTGGAGCCAGATTGCTACTGACATTCTTGCCCAAAAATATTTCCGTAAGGCCGGGGTACCCCAGGCCGATGGCTCATTGGGCCGGGAAAATTCTGTTAAACAGGTGGCACACCGTCTGGCCAATTGCTGGAAGGTTTGGGGTGAAAAATATGGATATTTTGAATCCGCCAAAGACGCACAGGTATTTTACGAGGAATTGCTGTACAGCATTCTCAACCAGGCCTGCGTGCCCAATAGCCCGCAATGGTTCAATACCGGCCTGTTTGAAAGCTATGGGATTTCCGGCAAGCCCCAGGGACATTACTTTGTGGACCAGGCAGATGGCGAACTGAAAAAGTCCACTTCGGCCTACGAACGTCCACAACCGCATGCCTGTTTTATCCTGAGCGTGGAAGACGACCTGGTGAACGATGGTGGCATCATGGACCTGTGGGTAAGGGAAGCCAGGATATTCAAATATGGATCGGGTGTAGGAACCAATTTTTCCAATATACGCGGTGAGGGGGAAAAACTGAGCGGCGGCGGCACGTCCAGCGGCCTCATGAGTTTCCTCAAAATCGGCGACCGTGCCGCGGGCGCCATCAAATCCGGGGGCACTACCCGCCGGGCCGCCAAAATGGTTTGCCTGGACCTGGATCACCCGGAAGTGATGGAATTCATCAACTGGAAAATGGAGGAGGAGAAAAAAGTGGGCGCGCTGATCGCAGCCGGATACCCGAGCGATTATGAAGGGGAAGCCTA
>DATJYH010000108.1:0-3548 GCA_035499675.1 Puia sp. | reverse complement strand
AGCTGGGTGTAAAAAGAATCAGCATGGGCGGCGCCTTGTACAGGGCCATGAACAGGTCACTGATGGCTATGCTTCGGCAAATACAGGAGGATCAATCGCTTCAAAGTCTTTTCTGACAACAGGCTGATATCAGCCGTTCTTATGACTGAAAATTTTTGATCGGATGGTATGGGCCTTGGCGGTCAGGTAATGCATCATCCTTTCCTCCAGCCAATGATGCAGGGGCAGCAGCAGCGCGATGATGATGATCTTCACCCCGAGTACCTTCCAGGGTTCCCCATGCGTGATCTCATGGATCTGCGCATCCAGGAGGAGAACGATAAATTCAAACAGGAAAATAAAAGCAAAAAATCCAAGGGCCCTGATCACGCCGGGGGATATCCTGAATACACCCAGCAACACCAGGATGATAAACACCGTGGCAATGGCTGCGGTGATACCCATATACTCCAGGTTATTACGGGCACGGGTGGCTTCCTCCTCCTCTGCCTTCTGCAATTCCGCGCGCTTGTTGGCATTTTCGATTTCGATATTCAGCAGATCCTTTTGTTTGCTGAGTGTTTCCAGCGAATCGCGATACACATTGAAGGTTGAAAGATACAACGCTGCATTCCGGTAATCCCCCAGCGCCATGTAAACAGAATCCAGTTCCTGTGCCACGTCCCGCTGGAAATAGAGATTTTGCGAGGAATCGGCGTAACTTTTGGCCAGCAGCAGGTATTTCCGTTGATCCTGGCGTCGTCCCTGTTCTTTTAATACAGAGGCCATTTGCATGCAAAAGCTGTATTTTTCACTGAAATTATTTTTCTGGCCCAGTTCAAAGGGCTCGGCAATGCGCAGGTAGTGGAGCGCCGAGTCGTATTTTTTCCGGCTGTCCTCCAGCGCAGCATAGAGTTTGTTGACCTGGTATTCGATCCCATATTGCCTGATAAAATCCATCAATTGCGGATGACGGGCCAGGTAATCAAAGCCCTTTTCGGGGTCGCTGCTATTGAAGTAATAGTTAAGAAGGTCGAGATAGATCTGCAGTTGCAGGTTTTGCATCCCAAGCGAATCGGCATAATGCAAGGCCCTGTCATAATAGGACAATCCCAGCCTCTCATTCTTTTGTGCGATATAGGTCCCGGCCATCGCGCGGTAAGAATAAAAAACCAGCAGGTATTCTTTCCAGCTGGCCGCCTGGCGCATACAGAGTGTATAGAAATCCTTGGCCTTTTCGTAGTCCTCCGTCTCCTCGTAAAAAGTTCCCAGGCTGAAATAACTGTCTGCGATCAAAAAATGAACTTTTGACTTTTCGGCAAAATCCCGTTTGTTCAGCAGCGCCTGGAACTGCGAGAGTTTGTTGGCCATATTGTCCCAGGTATTGGCAATGGATCCGTAAGTAAGGCTGAGGAGGCTGTCGGACCCGATGGACGAAGCCAGGGAAATTGCCTGGTTGTTATAGTCCAGCGCTTTCTGGTGCTGCGATAAATTAAGGCTATAACGGGCATAGCGCATCAATGCTGCCGCCTTGTAGGCATTCAGTCCGCTTTCCGTGGCAATTTGCATACACTTGTCGCTGTACATTTTCCCAACCTCATAGAATTCCGGTTTTTGGTTGTACGACAGGTAACTGGTCGCAATGTTATTGTATACATTGCACATGAGCGCCCTGTCACGACTGCTTTCGGCTTCTTCAATCAACAAATTTTTGATGCTGTCGTACATGGGTGTATTGGGGAGATGGCGGCTCAGGATCTCCGTTGCAATCTCGATCCTTCGCGGAGAGATGGAAGTATACCTCGTCTTCATCAGCGCAAGCAGGCTATCCTGCTTTAACAGGTAGTCCTGGCCACTGGAATAAACAGATGCCAGTAAAAACAGAATAAGACCCATGCAATTTTTTCTCATATGAAATCTTATGCCTATAAAATTAGCAGAATATTCATGGAATCAAAGAAGACGGGCATAAAACCGGCGACAGTCCGCACAGCCGGAAATACCTGGAAATCTTCTTACCTTTAATACAGCCTCCGATGGGGTTATATGCCATGAAATGGATTGCTATTGTGGTGCTCTTGTCTACTTTGAATGCCCGGGGCTTCTCCAGGGACGAATTTGCCGAAGGTTACATCATTCCCAAAAACGCAGACACACTTGCTTGTAAAGTCAAAATCCCCAAAGACTTCGGTCATTTTAATGAACTCTACCTGTTCAACAGTGTAACGGTGATGGATAGTAGCGGAAGAAAAATAACTTTTGGACCAAAGGACCTGGAGGGCTATGGCTTTGTTTACCAGTCCAGGAAATATACCTATGTGTCCAAGCGGGTTGACGAAGACGGGACGCTGATGTTTGTTTGGCCGGTAAACCTCGGGAAAAGGGTAAACGAGTACTACTATTATAATTTCAATTCTTCAGACCTGCGAAAAGGGTCCTGGGGTGGCAGGGCAGATGTGTACGTGCTGGAAGATGCCGCTAAGGAAACTATTTCCATAACAAGGGGAGGTTCGCTGGCCAACACCTACAAACAGCAGCTCAGGAACTTCTTTGAAAATGACAAACAATTGCTGGAATTGATTGCCAGCGAGGTAAATGATTTTCATGATATTTCCAGGTTTGTCAAAGCTGCCAACAGGCTGTAAACTCACGGACCGCCGCAACCATCCTGTTTCCAGGTATGGATCACCGGTAGCATCCTGGCGATACCTGGAACAGGATGAACCGACAAATCGTCGTCCGCATTCCACCATGCAAACCCGGAAAATATGAAACGTCGCCTATTTCTTTCATTTCCTCTGCTCCTGCCTTCCCTGGCGGGGAACACCAAAATCCCGAGGACAGGGAATGGTTTCAAAGTTCCTGCGGGAAAAGACCGCTATGACAATGATCTTCACTACCTTGGCGCCCGGCTGGATTGTAAGGTATCCTCCAAAGACAGTGAAGGGGATCAATGTATCTACGAGCTTAGTACAACAGAAAAAAGCGGGCCACCCTTTCACATCCACTATTCACAGGACGAGTGGTTTTATGTGATCAGGGGTGAATTCATGTTCAAGATCGGCCATGAAATGTTTTATCTCAAACCGGGCGACTCCGCCTTTGGCCCAAGAAAGATGCCTCATTCCTACACCAAAACCAGTAACGGCGATGCACAACTGCTGATGTGCTACCAGCCCGCCGGCTCCATTGAATTGTTTTTCCGCGAAGCCTCCAGGCTACAGCATAGCAGCGATCAGGACATGCAACCTATTTTCAGAAAACATGGCATGGACATATTAGGCCCCCCGCTCAGGAATGGAGAGGTATGATCCAAAAAGATGGTCAGAACCAGAGACCCAGCCTGAAGCGGCCATTGACCAGTTGCATCGACTGACCCTGGCCGTTATAGAGTGTACAATGGAAAACGGCGGTAACATGGATCCCGCTGATATAGCCTGATACACCCGAATATTGTGGCTCCTCACTGGCAATGCTGAAGTAACTGCCTGCCTGGCTGCCCTCGCTGGTCTTCCACTGGTCGCCCACTGCATCCGTCCAAACAATCACAATACCATTTTTTACCGAGA
>DATJYH010000107.1:0-2405 GCA_035499675.1 Puia sp. | reverse complement strand
CCCGTTTTCAGATTGGTACCCTGATTAAACTTTGGCGCTGTTGCAGTGAACTTCAGAAGTTCCCTGGTCAGCGCTTAATAATCAACAAACGATTTAGTCTTATACCATATGAACAACTTTTTGCAATTCTGGAATCATATTTCAAGCGGTCAGCGGGTGCTGATCCTGATGAGTGGCATGATTTTTTTCTGGCTCGTGGAAGGGTATTACCCGCTTTTTTCTTTTTCATTCAAACGCTATCGTCATGCCGGCGTAAACCTGGTATTCCTGGCCTGCACGCTGGTATTGAATGTTATTTTTGGCTATACCACCGTCAAAATATCATCCTGGGTAGAGACTTACCACGTGGGAATGCTTTATATGGTCCCGATGCCCGTTTGGCTTAACCTGCTGCTGGGTATATTCTTCCTGGATTTCTTTGGACAGTACTGGCCGCATTTGATGATGCACCGCATAAAATGGATGTGGAAATTCCACATGGTCCACCACAGCGATACAAAAGTGGATGTAACCACCGGCACCCGCCATCATCCCGGTGAATGGCTGTTCCGCGAATGTTCCACCATCATCGGTATCCTGGTACTGGGCATCCCCATCGCCTATTATTTTTTATACCGCAGCCTGGCCGGTCTGTTCACGCATTTCAATCATGCCAATGTGCGTATACCCATGGCTGTTGACAAACCCATCAGCTGGATCTTTGTTTCACCCAATATGCACAAGGCGCATCATCATTACAAACGGCCGCTCACCGATACCAACTACAGCAACATCTTTTCCCTCTGGGACAGGATATTCGGCACGTTTGTTTATGAAGACCCCAAAAATTTACAGTATGGTCTCGATGTGCTGGAAGGAAAAGACGACGAAAACATCGGCTACCAGTTCAGGATACCCTTCGATAAAACGATTAAAACAGACTACTAACCGGCCGATATTGCCAACCAAAACCGATAGTGCGGCCATGCCCGGGGACCAGGATGCTGGCCCGGGCTTTTTTGGCTACAGGCATTACCCGGAAAGGAATTTGATCAAAATACCGCAAAACAATATCTTGCCGCCGCATTGCAGGATTTATATGGCGTTATTTTATTATATCAATGATGCTATTTGTTTAAAGAAAAACCACCTCAGACGGTCACAGATTTCCCTTATGCATCACAGGGATATTTATAGCATCGGCACATGTGGTTCCGGAATGTGTATACAGCCTCATTATCAGCTTCTTTAACCTTTTATTAACCCTAAGCAAAATACATTTGCCAATCAATTGAAATTATGAAGAGACTCCCCGTAATCGCTGTAGTTCTTCTGGCCACAACTGCTGCTTTCGCCCAACAAGATACCACCAAACTGAACCCTCCGAAAACCACTGCTGCCCCGGTAAAAACACCTGCAAAAAAAGATTGGAGCAAGGTAAAACTGGCGAACCGCGCCAATGACCACCTGGTGCTGCAGTTTGCCTACGACAACTGGGCTGGTAAACCCGATACCATCCAGACCGTCGGTTTTTCCAGGAGTTTTAATTTCTACTTCATGTACGACATGCCCTTCAAAACCGATCCCCGGTTCAGCATCGCGGGTGGTTTGGGGCTTGCCTGGAGCAATATCTTTTTCCAGAACCAGAACGTGCTGATCGCTTCTACCAATCCCACCCTGGCCTTCCCCTCTGTATCTGAAGGGGCGGTAAACTTTAAAAAATACAAACTGGTGTCCTGCTACCTGGATGTGCCTGTTGAATTGCGCTTCGCGATGGACCCGGAGAACACGAATAAAAGCTGGAAGTTTGCAGTAGGTGCCAAAGTGGGTTTCCTGCTGGCTACCTATACCAAGGCAAAGGATGAACGAAACAGCGCCAACCAGGTCATCAACTCCTATATTGAAAAAGAAGTAGCCAAAAAATATTTCAACGGTGTCCGGCTTTCTCCCACCATCCGCGTCAGCAAGGGCGTATTTGGCGTATATGCCCAATACCAGATCACACCCATGATCAAGCCCGCCTATGGACCCAATATCTTTCCCTGGGCAGCAGGGATCCAGATCAGCGGTCTCTAAGCTTTTCCGGCAGTCATTTCCACGGGGATCCGGATGCGGCAACGCAGACATTTCATTTATTTGAAGCCCATTGTACATTCTGCTTATCTTTGCGCCCTAAAATTTGAACCCATCCATTGATCGAAAAAAGGATTATATCACAGGAAGAGAACGCGGTGTTGGTAGGACTGATGCAAAAAACACAGTCGGAGGAACAGGCGGAAGAATACCTGAACGAGCTGGCTTTCCTGGCAGAGACCGCCGGTGCCAGAACGCTCAAAAAGTTTAGCCAGAAGCTGCCCCATCCCGACAGCCGGACCTTTATTGGCAAGGGCAAGCTGGAAGAGATCAAACACTATATAGCCGGCAGG
>DATJYH010000106.1:0-6564 GCA_035499675.1 Puia sp. | reverse complement strand
ATGACTTCACGGTTTCCTGCTGTGTCAAAATTGTATTTTTTGCCTGATGCTTCTCTCGATCAAACAAATGCCCCGATGATGATCAGGGCATATGCTGTTACATCTGAAACCACAGGCCGGTCAAGCATTCAAAATATCGTATCAAACTAATGTTTGCTTTCATGAGCGCCTATCGGCTCGGTTTGCGGAATAAAATCCCTTCCGTCCTTGCCGTAATCATATGCCCAACGATGTACTTCCGGAATTTCACCAGGCCAGTTTCCGTGACCGGCGTGAATCGGCGTAGTCCATTCCAGCGTGTTTGCCCCCCAGGGGTTTTGGGTAGTTACCCTTCTTCCCTTGAAGATGGAATAGAAAAAGTTAAAGACAAACATGAGCTGCACACCGAATACCACCATGGCTACGGTGGATATAAACCGGTTAAGATCGGTAAATTGGTTGAAAGAAGCCCATCCGCTGTAATCAAGATAACGCCTGGGCATACCCGCCAATCCCTCATAGTGCATGGGCCAGAAGATCAGGTAAGCGCCTGCAAATGTTACCCAGAAATGGATATATGACATGGTATTGTTCATATACCGCCCGTACATTTTGGGGAACCAGTGATAGATGCCGCAGAACATTCCGAAAAATGCCGACACGCCCATTACAATATGAAAGTGCGCGATCACAAAATAAGTATCATGCAGGTGCATGTCCAACGTGGAATTCCCGAGGAAGATCCCCGTCAGACCACCGGATATGAACAGGCTCACAAAACCGATGGCGAAGAGCATAGCCGGTGTGAACCGGACATTTCCGCGCCAGATGGTGGTCAGCCAGTTGAATACTTTGATCGCCGATGGTACGGCAATGAGCAGCGTCAGCAAAACAAACACCGAGCCGAGGAAGGGATTTAGCCCTGTAACGAACATATGGTGTGCCCATACCAGGAAGGCGAGGACGGCAATGGCAAACAGGGACCCCACCATGGCCATATAACCGAAAATAGGTTTCCGCGAATTGACGGCCATTACTTCGGACACCAGTCCCATGGCCGGCAGGATGATGATGTATACTTCCGGGTGCCCCAGGAACCAGAACAGGTGCTGGAACAGGATAGCGCTCCCTCCCTCATTGGGCAGGGCTTTTTGCGTCGATGCCAGGAATATATCCGACAGGTAAAAGCTGGTTCCCGCATGGCGGTCAAACAACAACAGGATCAAACCGGAAAGCAATACCGGGAAGGAAAGTACCCCCAGCACAGCCGTAAAGAACAGGGCCCAGATGGTCAATGGCAGACGCGTCATGCTCATGCCCTTGGTCCGCATGTTCAATATCGTGGAAATATAGTTCAGGCCTCCTAACAGGGATGATACCACGAACAAAGCCATCCCGATGATCCAGAAGTCCATGCCCGCCTTTGATCCCTCGTTAGCATCTCCCAGCGCACTCAGCGGCGGATACACCGTCCAACCACCGCTGGCCGGACCCGTAGAAAGGAACAAGGAGGTAAAGATCACCACGCTGGCTAAAAAGAAAAACCAGTAGGAGAGCATATTCAAAAAGGGAGAAGCCATGTCCCTGGCTCCTGCCTGCAGGGGAATCAGAAAGTTTGCGAAGGTTCCGCTCAGACCGCCCGTTAACACAAAAAACACCAGCACGGTTCCATGCATGGTAACCAGGGCATAATAAAACTCGGGCTGAATTTTTCCACCCTTGGCCCATTTGCCAAAAATGTCTTCCAGCCAGGGCATAGCGGTATCGGGATACCCCAGTTGCAGGCGAAACAATACCGACATCAATCCACCCAGGATGGCCCAGATCATACCCGTGATCAGGAACTGTTTGCAAATCATCTTGTGGTCCTGGCTGAACACATATTTCGTGATAAAAGTCTCCTTATGATGATGAACCGCATGCTCATCAAGATGCACTTCATGAGTGGTAACCACTTCGGCATGTCCATGCAATGTTGCGTCGTTGCTCATGATAATTTTTTTTGTTATTTACAGGTCGTTATAATTATTTTTTTTCCGCCAGCAGTTTATCTGCCGTTGCAGGTTGATTCGTAGCCGCGGTAGTTTTGGTTGAATCGGTCTTTACCGGGTTGGCCGGGTCCTTATCGGGAAATACCTGTACATAATTGGGTTTTTGTTTTGCCCTCCAGAGTATGAATTCCGGTTCGGTCACTACTTTAATCACACCCTTCATGGAAAAATGTCCCTTCCCGCACATCTGGTCGCAGGATATTTCATATTCAAAATCCGGGTTGCCTGTCTTTTTCTTCATTTCGTCGGTGGTGAACAGCGGTGTAAACCACATGGTGGTAGGCGTGCCGGGAACGGCATCCATTTTCATGCGGAAATGTGAAAGGCCCACGTCGTGGATCACATCCCTGGAATTGATGATCATCTTTACAGGTTTATTGACCACCAGGTACAGGGTCTGTCCCACCACGATGTCATCATGTGTGGCCGGATCATCCCAAAGCAATCCCAATTGGTTGTTGTTGGCATCGCTGATATTCTGATAGAATTTTTTTCCAAAAACATTGTCTTTTCCCGGGTAGCGGAATATCCAGGAAAACTGTTTGCCCGTCACTTCCACTTCCATCGCATCCTTGGGAGCGTCCCCGGTGATGCGGAACCAGTAAAATAGCCCGAAGCCCACCAGTACGGTCAACGCAATAGCGGGAACCACCGTCCAGATCAGCTCCAGCCGGTTGTCATGCGGAAAATAGAAGGCCTTTCTTTTCTCGGAGTACTGGTATTTAAAGGCAAACCAAAAGAGCAGGATCTGTGTAATAAAAAACACCACACCGGTAATGGCAATGGTGATGTACAGCATTTTGTCGATCTGCTGGCCATGATTGGAGGCGGATTCGCCGAGGATCTTTCCTTTAAACAATTCGTTGCACCAATACACACCCACCAGTCCCAGCACCAGGAACACAATCATCAGGAACCCATTGATACGGTTATTCTGTTCAAAATTTTTCTTCTCTCCCTTTAGAATTCCTACGTATTCACTCGCCTTGGCGATCTGAAACGTGATCAGGAACCCGAATAACAAAATCAATAACAGAAAAAACGTTGACATGATGCTTTAAATAATTTTAAACGTATGTATTGTAACCAGCTACCCGGTTATTGACCCGGTTTCACGGTTTATGTATGATGTATGATGCTCTCCTTGAAAAAAGGATGGTTTTTGGCCAGCAGGGGATACTTGCTCAACACCCTGCCCGTTTGCCAGATGATCAGTCCCACAAAGCCCGCCGCAATTCCGAAATCAAACAAATTCATGGGCACATGGTCCGGTGAAATACTGCCGAATACCATCTGGTAAAAATCCAGCCAATGACCAAATAGCAAAGCTACTGACATAAAGGTTACGGTGGCATAATTCCTTTTGGAACTGGCCCGCATATAAATCAATAAAGGAGCCAGGAAATTGATGATCAGGTTCAGGTAAAATATTCCTGAATAGGCTCCTTCAAATCTTACTTTAAAGTAGACGGTTTCTTCTGAGATGTTCGCATACCAGATGAGCATAAACTGCGAAAACCATAGATAGGTCCAGAAGATGGAGAACGCAAATTGGAACTTACCGAGGTCGTGCAGGTGCTCTTCGTTGGTGTATTCCAGGTAACCTTTGTTTTTGAGATAGATCACAAATAGGGTGATCAGTGCCATGCCCGCCACAAACGTGCTGGCGAAAGTATACCAGCTGTACATGGTGGAGAACCAGTGTGCATTTAAACTCATCAGCCAGAGCCAGGGAATGGTAGATGCCACCGTGAGCGCGAACCAAACGATAAATATCGCAGCCCATACCGTGTTTTTGAAAATGTAGCGACGCCCTTCTTCCACGCTCAGCGGATGTTCATCGATTTCGTGCGAAATCGCGCGCATTTTTATACCGAGCACGATCCATAGCCCGATTGTTAATATGGTCCAGAACGTAAAAAAGCCGGTATTCAGAAAACCACTCTTTCCGCTCAGCGCTTCATCCTTTGCGACATGGGCCTTGTCCAGCCATTCATAAATAAATGTCTTATGCCCAAACACGATGACCATCAGGATCACGAAAGAAATACCCCCGATCAGGGGCACACAGGCCGAAATGGCCTCGGTCACCCGGCGGAAGGAAAGTTGCCAGCCGCCCATGGCCAGGGTAGTGGCGGTAAAGAAAAACATGGCTGCGTTGACCACCAGCAGGAAATAAAGGCTGTTTTGCAGCAACGATCCCCAAAAATGGGCCTGGTGCGCTTCATCGCCGTTTCCGTATACAAAGTAGCCAATGATCAACGACAATACCCCCACGGCTATAAGCCCCATTGACCACTGCCTGTAACGGCCCGGAATTTCAAAATGTTCTTTCAGTGACATGCGCAATAATTTTAAAAATATTCTTTTATCCTTTTATTTTTTTGCGGTTGAATCAGCAGCCGCAGCAGCTCCTGCCCTGGCACCCTGCTTCAACTTGATATAATGGATCACCATCCAGCGCTGACGTGAATCCAGTTGCGAAGCATAGCTTCCCATTTTGTTCTTTCCATAAGTCATCGAATAAAACATCTGCCCTTCAGGCATCGCCTCATATTTCGCGTCGCCTACCAGGGTGGCTGGTTTGGCCGGGAAGGGGCCCTCACCCCCTTTGTACAGGGGACCGTTTCCATCCAGTTTTGAACCATGACAAATGGCACAGTTCACCAGGAATAATCTTTCTGCTTCGATCGTCTGCACAGAATCCAGTGGCGGCAGGGGATTATGGATAAGCTTGGAGGCTACATAATTTGTGCTGTCACCCTCCTTGTCCTTCTCCAGCGAAAATGGCAACAGCTCACCTCGTTTGATGGTACCGGCAACAGGCAGGTTGCTATAATGGATACCCTGTTTCAGCAGTGCTTCTTTTTCCTCGGGTGTTACGGAATAAGTTTCATAAGCACGGCTATACGCCATATCAGGCATGTATACCCGGCCCGGTTTGCGCTTGATATCACTGCAGCTCAGGGACATGATCGTTGTAAGGCCGATCAGCGATACCACCACAGAAATTTTTTTCGTCAGCATTTCAATATACTTTTCGTGTTTAGCCTAATGCAGTTTGTTTTTTATCCGATGGTTCCGAACCCTTGTCATATCGTCCCAGCCACCAGCCTGTTTCGGCCTCCTGAACACTGAGGTCCCTGGCGCCAATACTTTGCAGGAATCCTTTCAAATCCGCTTCGTTGGTCTTTGCCGTACATTCCAGCACCATTACAAACAGGTCGTCGGTAGCCCTCAAATGAAAATGATGTTTTTTCACAAAGGGAGCCATCTGGCAGAGATAACAAAATGTAAGCACCATGCCTACGGCAGAAAACAATACCGTCAACTCAAACGTGATGGGTATCCATGCGGGCAGCGAGAAATGAGGTTTACCCCCGAAGTTGATTGGCCAGTCGTACGTGAACACATACCCGATCCCGCTCAGTGCCGTGGTGGTACCGGTGATCCCGTAAATAAAACCTGCCGTATGCAAACTGGTGTCGCGCAGCCCCAGGGCCTTGTCCAAACCATGGATCGGCATAGGCGTATACACGTCATGGATCTTGTATCCCGCGGTGCGGACTTTTTTTACTGCGGAGAACAATACCGCTTCGTCATCAAAACAACCAACAACAAATTTTTTAACTGCCATATCCTTTAGCTATTAGCTTGTTTCAGGTTTAACTCAATGCGCATGTGCAAACTCGTGAGCAAATTCTTCCGGTGTTTCCTTTTCAGCCTCGCCCATTTTTTCCTTAAAGTTTTCGCCGGACCGCTTCAATATATTCTTGATTTCCGCCACGGCAATAACCGGGAAGAATTTCGAGAAAAGGAAATAACAGGTGAAGAACAATCCGAAGGTACCCAGGAAAAACCCGATTTCCCAGATGGAGGGCGTGTAATAGGTACTCCAGCTGCTCGGTATGTAATCGCGGTAAAGAGATGTTACAATGATCACAAAGCGCTCAAACCACATCCCGATGTTCACGATCACGGACATAAAGAAGGTCACTGTCAGGTTCCTCCGGAGTTTTCGGAACCAGAAGATCTGTGGTGAAAGCACGTTACATCCCATCATGATGTAGTAGCTCCAGCCGTAGGGGCTGAAGAGGTTCACCCTGTTTTGCAGGAATGCCCAGCCTTCGAATTTGTTTTGTCCGTACCAGGCGATAAACAGCTCCGTGAGATAGGCGCATCCTACGATGGAACCTGTCAGCACAATGATCTTGTTCATCACATCAATATGTTCAATCGTAATATATTCTTCAAGCTTCAGCACTTTGCGTGTGATCACCAATAAGGATTGAACCATCGCGAACCCGGAGAAAATTGCTCCGGCAACAAAGTAAGGTGGGAAGATGGTGGTATGCCATCCCGGTACAACCGAAGTAGCGAAGTCAAATGACACTATGGTATGCACTGAAAGTACGAGAGGCGTACTTAAGCCCGCAAGTACAAGCGACAAGGCCTCATGTCTTTGCCAATGCTTGGTGGAACCATTCCAGCCAAATGATAACACACCATAAAACATTTTTCTCCACTTTACCCT
>DATJYH010000105.1:0-4730 GCA_035499675.1 Puia sp. | reverse complement strand
TGCTTTTTCAACGTTGGCTTTCAGACGGCCGAAATCAAGCAGCATATAACTGCCGGATACCGAGCCACCGTAATTGTTCACCGCCGCAAACTGAAAGTTCTCGATGGCGCCGCCCGGGCCCAGCGGAAAAGGAAGCACAATCTTTGGCTGAACATATGCATAGGATGCGTCGCCACCCACAGTCGGCAGGTTGTTCATCTTGGTGAGATCCAGATTCTGTTCAGCAGCCGTGATGGCATTTTGCGATTCCTTCAAATTAGGAAAATAGCTGAACGACTGATTGATCAGGGTCTTCAGTTCGCCGTTGATCTGTACCTGCGCCTTTGTTTGCATGATGGTACCGGCAACAGCCAACATTAACAGGAATATCTTTTTCATTGCTTTGTTTTTGTATTGTTTTAGTGGGCCTCTGCCATCGCAACTTTTGCTGCGGCTTTGTCCACGGGTGGTTGTTTTTTTGTTTGTAAAAATCCTACCAGGGGTAATACGGCTATAAAAAACAGGGTGATGAGCCGGAATGTATCCAGGTAAGAAAGATAATAGGCCTGCCTGTCCACTTCGTTGCTGATCATCGCATAGGCCTTACTGGTAGCCGATACCAGGTCTATACCTCCCTGCGCCACAAAGTGCTGGGCGAGGTTGTTTGCCTGGGTCGTCAATGCCTGGCTGCCCGGGGCCAGATTGGCCACCAGGTCGCTGCGGTGTTGCGCATAATGGTTGGCGATATAGTTGTTGGCCATGGCTACGCCAAAGGCGCCGCCGAGCTGCCGGATCATATTATTCAGGGCAATGCCCGATGCATAGTCCTTCGGTTGCAACCCCGCCACCGCCTGGTTGATCAGGGGCAATTGCACCATGGAGATTCCGAAGGCGCGCAGGGCCAGCGGGAAAAAAAAGGCCCATTTCCCCACTTCCGGGCTTACACGGGAACTCAACCACGAATAGGCGCCAAACAACAGGAAACCCATGATCACAAAAGGAATGGTCGGTGCTCCCTTCGACATGCTTCGACCGATGATGGGCATCATCACCACGCCGATGAGCGTGGGCGGCAGGAGTGACAGGCCTGTTTCATAAGCGGTATAACCCAATACTCTTTGCGCCAGGACCGGATATACAAACACAGAGGTGAACAAGCCCAGGCCTACTACAAACGTAAAAATGGTGGTAAACGCCAGGTTCCTGTTTCCCAGCACCCGCAGATTCACCGCGGGATGCTGCACCCTGAGTTCATACATGATGAATCCGATCAGTCCAATGATAGCGATTACCGTGCATACCCTGATGGATGCGCTGCTGAACCAATCCTCTGCCTGGCCTCTTTCGAGTACAAACTGAAGACAGCCGATGCCCGCCATCAACAGGGCGATACCCACATAATCGATGCGGATACTGTTCTTCTTTTTTCCTTCGCCCGGTTTTTTATCGATGAAAGTAAAGGTGAGAATGGTGGCAACAATCCCGATGGGGATATTGATCATAAAGATCATCGGCCAACTCATGTGTTCGATGATATAACCTCCCAGCGTAGGGCCGAGGGTGGGTCCCAGTACCAGGCCCATGCCAAACAATCCTGATGCGACCGGTCTGTCCTGCGGTTCAAAAGCATCAAACAGGATGGCCTGTGAAGTGGACAGCAGCGCGCCTCCGCCTACTCCCTGTACAAATCTCCAGACAATGATCTCCACGAGACCGGTTGACTGGGCACACATATATGAGGCGGCCGTAAATATGACCATCGAAACCAGGTAGTAGTTTTTCCTGCCAAAATATTCTGCCAGGAAGCCTGTCAGGGGGATAATGATCACATTGGCGATGGCATACGCAGTGATCACCCAGCTGATGTCTTCAATGCTTACGCCCAGGCTGCCCGCCATGTCGTTGAGTGCTACGTTCACGATGGACGTATCCACGAGTTCCATGACGGCGGCCGATACGGTGGTTAAGACAATAATGAATTTTGCAAAACCTTTCGCAGACATAAAAATTATTTTGTAGAAATGGTCACGTATACGCTCAATCCCGCACGCAACTTGTTTTTATATTGGCTCTGATCGTCGATGTCGATCTTCACCGGAACGCGCTGGGTCACTTTTACAAAGTTTCCACTGGCGTTATCAGGCGGAAGGAGGGAGAAACGGGCACCGGTAGCCTCACTCAGGCTGGCGATATGACCCTTGATCTTTACATCCGGATAGGCATCGAGCGTTAGTTCAACCGGCATACCATCGCGGAATTTCTCGATCTGTGTTTCCTTGAAATTGGCCACTACCCAGTAAGCGGTGTCATTGACTATAGAGAAAAGCGGCGTACCGGCCTGTACAAACTGGCCTTCGGTGACATTCCGCTTGCCAATCCTTCCCGTGGAGGGCGCATATATTTTGGTGTAGGAGATTTTCAATTCCTGTTGCTCGATGGCCGCTTTTTTGGAAGCCAGGTTGGCGATCGCCTTCTGGATGGTAGACTGCAGGATCGCAATCCGGGTTTCTGCAGTGGTCAGGTCACTCCTGCTGTTGTTGTATTGCTGGGTGGCCTGCTCCAGGCTGTACCGGCTGTCGTTTAATTGTTTTTTGGTGATGGCCTGGTCGGCAAAGAGATTTTGATTACGTTCGTAATCTTCCCTGGCCTGTTTCACTTTCACGTCGTTCAATTCAATATTGCCTTTGTTGACCGACAGCGAAACGATGGCGTTGTTGAGTGCAGCCTTTGCATTGGAGATGTCCGCCTCTGCCGCCTGGTAATCCGCCTGCATCTGCACCAGCTGCGAATTCATTTCATCTGCATCGAGGGTGACAAGGAGCTGTCCCGTCTTTACAGAATCATAGTCGTTTACGGCAATTTGTTTTACATAACCGGATACCCTGGGGAGCACCGGAGTGATCTGTGTTTCCACCTGTGCGTTGTCGGTTGTTTCGTGAGACAGGGCGAAAGAAATTTTGGTATAACCAAAATAACCACCCGCAATCAGCACGATTGCAACAATGATGAAACGTATCGGGGATCTTTTCTTTTTTTCCGGGGTTGTCTGATTTTCCATACCTGTAATTTGTAGTGTTGGTTATTGATACCTTTTTATTTTACTAAATGATTGTGCAAAAGTTTTTCGAGGTGATCGACGACTCGTTTCCTGAATTTGGGATCATCATAGGGCTCGTAGCCTTCTTCCTTGTTCAGGAAAAGATTGCAGAACTTTTTCGATTGCACCACATGATTGATGGTACCGATCAGGGAAGCCACGGTCAGTTCGGGATCGACCTTTTTGAACTCTCCCTTCCTGATCCCGGCTTCAATAATGTCGCGAATGATCTGCGCATTGGGGTAGAGCAGGTTGACGATGATCTGTTGCAGGGGTTCCCGGCGCCCAAGCATCATCTCCTGGTGAATGACCCGGTGAAAGAGCCTCCCGCCAAAAATCCTTTCTACATATAATTCAATAATTTTTTCCAACTTCTCAAACGAGGAGATCGTTTTGTCGTTAGCAATTTCATCCAGGAAGATCCTTGTTTTGGCCGCCTTGGCATTGACCAGGGCCTCAAAGAGTTTTTCTTTGGAGCCAAAATAGTAGTTGATCATCGCGATGTTGACGTCCGCCGAAGCGGCGATATCGCGGATCGAGGAGCCCTCGAACCCTTTTTCTGCAAAGAGCTCGATGGCAGCATTCATGATATGTTCTCTTTTATCCATAATCGGTAAAAATTGACAAGCGGGCACGAAATTAAACAAATGTTTGAATTAAACAAACGTTTAATTAATTAATTTTCTGTGAACTCTTTTTTGCAAAAAAAAACCGGATCGCTGATCCGGTATAAACAACTTATAATCAACAAAAAAGATTAATACTCGGGCAACTTTGGCCTGGTCTGCATGATCTTTTCAATTTTTTCCATCACCTCATTGGTCAGCCTCGGTAGTGCTTCCAACGCTTTCAGGTTATCCTCCAACTGTTCTTTTTTACTGGCGCCCAGGATTACCGTGGACACATGCGGGTTCTTCAGACACCAGGCAATCGCCATGGCGGCAGGACTGATGCCTAATTTTTGCGCGAAGTCGGCAAATTTTTTTGCTTTCTTAAGGATTTCTTCCTGTAGCATACGGTCCTTCAGCCATTCGAAACCGGCAATGGCCAGTCTCGAGCCTTCAGGAATTCCATCGCTGTACTTACCCGTGAGCAAACCCGAAGCCAATGGACTCCAGATGGTAGTACCGAGCCCGATGTTTTTAAATATTTCCAGGTATTCATTTTCCATTTTATTCCGCTCAAGCAAATTGTACTGCGGCTGTTCCATGGTGGGCCCGATCAGGTGCTGCTGATCCGCTACGCGATGTGCTTCCATGATCTCCACGCCGCTCCATTCGCTGGTACCCCAGTACAGAATTTTTCCCTGCTGTATCAGCGTATTCATGGTCCACACCACTTCGGCAATGGGCGTGTTTTTATCAGGCCGATGGCAGAAAAACAGGTCGAGGTAGTCCACCTGCAACCGTTGCAGGGCTTCATGACAGGCTTCCGTAAGGTGCTTGCGGCTCAGCCCGGTTTGATTGGGCTTGTTGGCCTTGCCCCTCCATCCAAAAAAAGCCTTGGATGAAACCGTATAAGAGGTCCGGTCCCAGTTTTTCTTTTTCAACACCCTTCCCATCATTTTCTCACTTTCTCCCAATGAGTACACTTCGGCATTGTCAAAAAAGTTGATCCCATTGTCATAGGCGATTCCCATGAGCTCATCCGCGCT
>DATJYH010000104.1:0-3665 GCA_035499675.1 Puia sp. | reverse complement strand
ATAGGAAGTATTGACGGTGATGATGGGAGGATCGATGGCAGGATAATCCCGTACTGACAGGAAGGTATACCCGACGACACCAAACAGGATGATCATCAGGTTCATGACGGTTGCAAGGACTGGCCGCTTCAGCGATAGTTCTGAAATGTTCATGTCTGCTTAAGCTGTTCTAGTATTTTATTTGGTATAGGAAAAAGGTGAATCGTACAACGGGTCCGTTTTTGCCAGCACACTGCTGTGGCTGTTTATTCGGCATTGCCGGTACTGTTATTGTTCAAGGCTGCGAATTGTTCCAGCGTTTTTGAGCTGCGGATCTGCACCGGTGCATTGGGCCGCGCAAACAATACACCCGTTACCACCACCGTATCTCCCGGTGTGATCCCGCTGGTGATTTCCACATTGTTGTCGAGGCGTAAGCCGGTCCCGACATTGACAAAAACAGCTTTGCCGTTTCTCACTAAGATCACCTGGTTGTTTTTGTCGTCTGGTATCAGTGAATTGGTGGGCACCATGACGGCCCTGGTATCTTCCTTTGCGTTGATGTATACTTTTACAAATCCCCCCGGGCTTGCCTTGCCGTTTTGCAGTACCGCCCTTACCGTTACATTTCTGCTGGCCTGGTTCACCTGCGGTTCAATGGCGATGATCACCGCCTTTGACCGCTGCCGGGAACTGGCGTCCGTCCTCACCTCCACGGTACCGCCAATTTTCAAAATATCGGCGTATTCTTCGGGTAGCGTAAAATCAATTTTTATTTTGTCGAGCTGCTGCATCGTCGCGATGACCGTACTGGGCGACACATAGGCACCCAGGCTTACCTGCCGCAAACCCACATAGCCGTCAAACGGCGCCCTGAGGATGGTTTTGTCGATCATGGCCTGGCTGTATTCCATATCTGCCTTGTATCCTTTTACGATGTTAAGCGCTGCATCGTAATCGCTCTCATTGATGCCGTTGACAGCCAGCAGCTGCCGATATCTTTCTTCGGTTTTTTCGGCCAGTTCCAGGAGGACTTTTGTTTTGGTGAGCTGGGCTTTGAGGTCAGCATTGTTGACTTCGGCAATGATGGTACCGGCACTGATCTTCTTCCCTTCCGGAACATTCAGGTAAATCAGGCGGCCGCTGGCCTCGGGTTGAAGAGCCACGTATTCATTGGCAACGACGGTCCCGTTGACCTCCACGTTATGACCGATTTTTTGGGTAGATGCCACCAGCACATCCACTACCGTAGGAGGCGCTGCTTTGGCGACAGGTGAGCGTTGCTTGTTTTTACAGGCTGGCAAAGATGCAATAAGAACAACCATGCCCAGGAGGGCCATCCTGTTCTTGCGGAACCAATCCATCTAAATAATTTTAGTGTAGTAACGAAGCTCCAAATATAGCAAGATTTATCATGTATAGGGCCCGCTCTCGCGCGTTTTGTATAAATGGCAATGGATAAAACAGCAGAGCGTCACCGCGAAGCGATTGATGACGATATTTGGCTTTCCCGCTATTACGGGAGCATCTGTTTTCCCGTGATTATCATATAGTCTATCGGGCAGGCTGACTTATCACCGGGCACCCCGGCAGTTCAATCCAGATAATTGTCCGGTTGACATTTTAAAATATACTGTATGATCGGTGAATAGTTCATCGGCGAATGCGATTTGGCATTAATTGCTAATTTTCAGTATGGATCAATTGCGATGGAAAGTCCTGGACGTAGTTCCCGAAACAGACGATGCGGCTACTTTTTTCCTGGAAAATGAATCAGGTTCCGCGGTCCGGTACCAGGCCGGTCAATTCCTGACGCTGCTTTTTCAGCACCACGGACTCGACATCCGTCGATCCTATTCTTTGTCCTCCACCCCGGGCATCGACCGGCATTGTTCCATTACCGTCAAGCGGAAGCCCAACGGCGAAATATCCCGGTTTCTGCTGGATCGTGTAAAACCAGGCGACGCATTGGTTTCGCTCCAGCCTGCCGGGCGTTTTACGGTGGAAACAGACCCTGCCCTGCAACGAAGGTTCTTTTTTATTGCCGCAGGCAGCGGGATCGTACCCGTATTTTCATTGTTAAAAAAAATACTGGCGGAGGAACCCCTGGCGGAGATTGTGCTCATTTACCAGAATCACGACGAACGGCATATCATTTTCAGGGAGGAGTTGGAAAAGATGTCGGAGGCCAACCGGTCACGCTTCAATTATATCAGGCTGTTGAGTGCACCACGTGATCATACCAAGTCTCCGTTGCGGCTTACCAACTTTCTGCTGGAGCAATTCGTATCGCTGCTGGTGTCGCCCGAAAAAGAAACGCTCTTTTACCTCTGTGGCCCGCTGCCGTTTATGCGCATGGCGCAATTCACGCTGCGCCTCCTGGGGTTTTCTGAAGAGCAGATCAGGAAAGAGATTTTCACGGTCGACTTCATTCCGCCTCCTCCGCTGATGACAGATTACGGTTCCAAGCGGGTCATCATTCACTTTCAAGGCCGGACACGCGCTATTCAAACATCCTATCCCAAGAATATTTTGCAGGCTGCGCTGGATCATCATATCCAGCTGCCGTATAGCTGCCGGAGCGGACGCTGCTCGACCTGCCTGGCGCGATGCGTGCGCGGGACTGTATTGATGAGTATGAATGAAGTATTGACCGACAGGGATCTGGAAGAAGGGTTGGTACTGACCTGCGTGGGGTATGCTGCCACCGATGTGGAGTTGCAATTCTGATTGTTGCCGTTTAACCGCCGGATCAGGCGAGATCTTTGCTGGTAAATGCCAGCGGTAGTAAGGATCCGGCCTGAGATACAATGTATATCCTGCCCGTAGCGCCCGCCAGGATGAGTCGCACCGGGTGTTTTACACGTTGCTCAAATTCCTGGAGCGATTGCCGGCAAACCCCACAGGGAGCAACGGGATGATCTGCATGACCCTGGTCGCCGATATAAGTGATCGCCAGTGAGTCAATCGCAACCCCCGGGTAAAGGGAAGATGCGGTGCTGAGCAGCACCCGCTCTGCACATAAACCGGCCGGGAAAGAAGCATTTTCCTGGTTGGAGCCGGTAACCAGGTTTCCATTTAACAGCCTGGCCGCCGCGCCTACCCTGAACCGTGAGTAAGGAGCATAGGCCGACAGGGCCGCCTTCTTTGCTTCTTCCAGCAGGGCTGCGTCGGCAGTTTCCAGGGAAGTTGGCGCATCATAGACCTCGTAAGAAAATATAAGTTCCTGTTTTTGCATGACCCGGTATCGCGATAAAAAATCCTTCCGCTGAGCAGAAGGATCATTGAAATTAATTTAATTTTTTAATATGGTCGGGGTCACCGGATGGTATTAAACAGCCGCTTCCAGCGTATACCCTTGTCCCAGCTCATCCAGATCAGCCATGCTTCCCCCACAATATGGTCTTCAGGCACAAATCCCCAGAAACGGCTATCCTGCGAACCATGGCGGTTATCCCCCATCATCCAGTAGTAGTCCATCTTAAATGTGTATTGCGTAACAGGCTGATCGTTGAGATAGAATTTGCCATCCTTCTTTTCAAATTTATTGCCTTCATAGACCCTGATGGCCCGTTCGTACAGCGTATAATTGTCGTTCGTGAGGGTCAGTGTTGCACCCTTGGCCGGAATCCAGAGCGGCCCAAAGTCGTCTATCTGCCAATTGTGCACGCCGTCGCGCGGGAAAA
>DATJYH010000103.1:0-4980 GCA_035499675.1 Puia sp. | reverse complement strand
TAACGGACCCCGCCACGGGCCGGTCCATCGTGTTGCAGGCCATCAATGCGGCGGTGTTCAAACAACCGGATAATATCCTTTATAATTACGCGCTGCTGTTCCAATACCTGTCGGAGAAAAAAACCCCCGTCCAAATACCCGCCCCTGTGAAAACCCGCAGCGGGAACCTGGGCTGGAGGGATGAAGAAAGGCATTTCTGGAGAGCCACCACATTCATGGAAGAATCCTATGCACCCGATACGGTCAATGATCCTGTATCTGCAAAAACGGTGGCTCGTTGTTTCGCCTCACTTACCCGTTCGCTTGATGGACTCGACCCGGGCCGGTTGCGCGTGATCATTCCCGATTTTCACAACCTTACGTTTCGGTACGCGCAGCTGGAAGCCAGCATCACTGCCGCCTCCATGGAGCGGTTGTTGAAATCCACCCATGTGATCTCGGAGCTGCGCGAAAGAAAATACCTGCTGAACTTTTACGAATCACTGGCTGGCCATCCCGATTATCCCGATCGCGTGATGCATCATGATTGCAAGATCAGCAATATTCTCTTCCACACGGGCAGCGGCAGGCCAGTCTGCCCGGTCGACCTGGATACCATGATGCCGGGAAAATTCTTTTCAGACCTGGGAGACATGATCCGGTCCATGGCTGCCTCGGTGGAGGAGAATAGCCAGCAATGGGAGGATATCGACATACGGCCTGATTTTTACCGGGCCATCCTGGAGGGCTACCTGGAGGAAATGGGGGGATTGTTTACTAAGAAGGAAAAAACAAATATCCATTACGCGGGATTGCTGATGATCTATATGCAGGCGCTCCGCTTCCTGGCGGATTTCCTGGGCAACGATGTATATTATAAAACCAGCTACCCCGAACAAAACCTGCATCGCGCACTCAACCAGTTATTGCTGCTCGAAAAACTGGAAGCCTTTCTGTCGCAGGCTTATTCATTCGATACTACCGGTGCTGTATAATCTAAAAATAATGGACGCCGCATCTTTGTGACCCATTAGGAGGGATTGCCGGAGAAAAAACGCAATTCTTCTTCCAGGTCGAGGAATGGATATTTTGATTTCAACTGCCGGGTCTTTTCCAATTGAGTCTGTAAAAACCGTTGATGGGCCAGCGTATCAGGCTGGAAGGGTTTGTGTTTCCTGGCTGCCACAATCCCGGAAAGTGCTTCCATGATCTCCCTGGATGCTCCGTCGACAAAATGTTCCGTAAATTTTTCCAGGACGAATGCCGTGGCCTGGTAGTTCGGATGCACCATATCCACGTCATAAAACCGGTAATCCCGCAGCACGTCCACTACCAGTTCATAAGCAGGGAAATAATACAGCCGGTCGAATTTATTGACCATGTGGTGTACTGCCTCAATCAGCCTGGCCTTGCTGCGGTTGTTTTCAATAACACCATCCCGGATATGACGTACAGGGCTAACCGTAAAAATGATCCGCAGCTGCGGGTTGAATTGAAAAAGCTGGTGCAGACAATTGTCCAGGGCAGACTGGATTTCCTCAATGGTCATGAGATGTTTCCTGAACCACTGTGCGGGGGCCCGGTGGCAGTTGGCCACAGGCATACCGGGTGTCCCCTGCAGCCCCGGGGGAAGCCCGGCGCTGAGCCTGTACGAGAAGGCTGTTCCCAACGTGATGATCAGCCAGCCGGTCTTTCCCAGGAATTCATGGGCCTGACGCTGCGCAGCCCTTATAAGCCGGAGCGTTTCCTCCTGGTCCATGCGTGAAAACTGGCTGTGATGCTGCCAGCTCTGCCAGCATTCGTTCAGGTAAAACAAATCCGCTATCGTATAGTCCTTTGGCCGGATATAGCTAAGAAGGCTGTCGGACACGCTGTAAGGATCAAACAAAATACCATGGGGATTTTGCAGTACATCAAACTTCAGGGCCTGGAGGCGGTTGCCGATGTGTTCCGTAAAACAGGAACCTACCAGCATGACCCCGTCTTTGTAGTTAATTTTTTCCGCGGGCGAAGGAACATCGATGTCCAGCATAAAATCCATACACAAAAATTGGCGATCCTAGGGAAGGATCCTGTCTGCTTTTTTGAAAACAAAAGGTAGCTCCATGGTTTGTCCCGCCTGAAGCGCGCTCCAGGCGCGAACCTGTTTGGCCAGCTCCATCCTGATGGCCGATACATCCTGCTCGCCGATTACCGGCGCGGGGAACCCCGGGTTGGCCGATTGAAATGCCTCGAGGCAAACCTGGTTAAAGTTTTCGAGCCGGCCCTGGAATTGCTCCATCAAAAACAGGTTGGCCATATTTTCAGCATGCCTGGCCTCAAGTGTAACAGTGATACGCATCCGCTTTTCCCGGTCCTCAAAATCTTTTATATCCATCCCATTGTTGAGCATTCCCATAAAAGCGGTCTGGTATCCGAGTGCTTTTTCCAGTACATAATGACTCAGGTCATGCAGTACAAAAAATTCGTCTGCATGCATCCATGTCTGTGTACCACCATCTCTCTGGCAGCATATTACGTGCGGTTTATCCCCGTTTCTCGTAAATTTCATTACCATCATCCAAAAATTTCTGCGGCGATGCGGTTGCTTTCCTCCAGGGCTTCCAGGTCGATGGGCCCCAAACGCCCGAGGGCGTCAAAATAGGGGATCATCAGCCCTGTGTCCATATTGCCCACCAGCACATCATCTGCCATCGGGCAACCACCGATGCCCCTCAATGCGCCGTCGAACCGGTCGCATCCGGCACGCATCGCAGCGTCCAGCTTGGCTTTCCAGTTGTCCGGGCGTGAATGCAGGTGAACACCGATCTGCCGGGAAGGAAGTTTGTCAATGAGATGACTGGTCATAGTGAAGACCTGCTCCGGGGTAGCCAGTCCCACCGTGTCTGCCAGGGAAAGAATGCGCACATCCAGCCCGGCTATTTTCTCCACCCATGAAAAAACAATTTCACTGGAATAGGGATCGCCATAGGGATTGCCAAATCCCATCGAAATATAAATGACCAGTTCCTTGTTGCTGCGGATACATATGTTTTGAATTTCTTCCACCCGGTGCAGGGATTCTTCCCTGCTACTGTGGGTATTCCGCTGCTGGAAGGTTTCTGACACAGAAAAAGGGAAACCCAGAAAGGAAATCTTTTCATATGGCGCCGCCTCTTCTGCACCCCTTGTATTGGCCACAATGGCCAATAGTTTGGTACGACTGTCCCCGAGTTTTAATCCGTCAAGCACCTGCGCGGTGTCCGCCATTTGCGGGATCGCCTTTGCCGATACAAAACTTCCAAAATCGAGGCTGTCAAATCCCACCCTGAGCAGTGAATTGAGGTATTCAATCTTTTTGGTAGTGGGAATAAAGGTCTTCCATCCCTGCATGGCATCGCGGGGACATTCCACCAGGTGGACTCGTGACAGGACAGGCTGATGGGTTTGAACCTCCATCCGGCGAAAATACTGCAATCCACCGATTCCCTATACCGAATAGTGGTTCACTGCCTTCTTCCGGTTGTGGATCTTTTCCCGCATGGCATTGAAAAAGCGGCTGCGCTCCTTTTCCCCCACATCACTGATGAGCGTGGATTTGCGGATGATGTTTTGAAAATGCTGGTAAGTATAATTGGTAAACGTCGTATCCCGGGTCATCAGGTAGTTCAGCACCGAATGATTTATATAGGCCACCTTGGTATCATTGAGCACGGCAAATACCGTATTGTCGCCCAAAATAAATTCATTTACATAAAGTTTGTACACGCCCTTTTTTTGCAGGCTGCTTGTTCCCAGTGGAAACTTAAAACCCAGTTCCGCCTGCTTTTCAATATGGTCGAGCGTTTTTTCAAGTGCGGTATACAGGTCAAGGATGTCCTGTGCAGAGGCGAACATCCGGGTGTCTTTATAATATTCAATCTGGCGTATGGCCACATGGACGGTTTCCACATTCCATATCTCATGTGATGAACACTTGTTATACTCCTCCAGTATTTTTTTCCCGGTTTGCTCAAGCGGCTGTATAAAATCGTCCATCACAAAAACACTCTTCCCGAAAAACGGGTACTGGAGAATGGTTTTCATCCAAAAAAAACATTTGAATGCCGCCAGTTCATGATAGTTAAAAAGATGAAAAATGGGAACGTCCTTGGCCAGGTACATGACTTCGCTTTTTTCGAACGAATTCATGAATTGAAGCTGCCGCAGTATGTCGTTGAGATAAAGTTCAAACCCAAAATTGGTGCTGTCGGCCAGCAGGCCATTAAAGATGATGGAATCGCTTTTAATGTAAAGCCATTGGTCCAGTGAAATTTTGAAATGGGTGCAAAGGGTCCTGATCTCGTCAAAAGAAAGTCCTTTTTCTCCCCTGATCCGCCGGTAGGCGCTGTCGTTGCTGATATTCAGCAACTCAGCGATTTCATCTACGAGCGAAAGGTGCGAGGGCAGGTTGTTTTTGATGTGCTGGAAAAAGAGTTGCTGTACGTCCTGTTGTTCCATGTTTGGTCAGTTTGAAGGTTTGAGGGAGTGTCAGAGAGTTTAGTAAAAAGCGTAAACCAGGGAGGGGATTTTGTCAATTTTTACTAATTCTTATAAATGTAAAGGGTTTTTTGGCAACCCGCAATAGTGGGCGGGAAAACAATGAGGGCCACCCGCAATTCCCGCTTTTGTCCCGCCTGAGGGCCTGGATATCAATTGGGAGGCGGCTTTCCGTGAAACTAGTTTTGAGTCGTCAATCAGGAACATCCATAAACCTTCAACATGCATTCCATGAAAACGCCCGCCAGCTCCATCATCGCCCTTGCCGTGTCCCTGGCCCTGTTCATAGCGCAACAGGCATTTGCCCAACCCTATATCGATGTCATCAATGTACGCCAGGTATTAAGCCCGGGTTCAAGCGTAACCCAGGCCGATAAGAGTCCCGGGCTGTTGAACTATTTTAATGTGTCCGCCACCCTGCCCATCCAATTCAAAAACAAAAAAGACGCCCTGGTCCTCACTCCTTTTTTTGAAAAATGGACC